>JBKHVM010000021.1:0-35075 GCA_046570065.1 Bdellovibrionia bacterium | reverse complement strand
AACAAATCTTATCGAAAACTCTTAATTATGCTTATCTTTTTTGACTTACTGCCTTATACGGGGAAGTGTGGAGAGCCGCTTTTCAAAACTGTGGACAAGGCGGCGTTCATAACGTCGAGGGACAAGATGCTCCATCTGTAACACCTCAGAGCACTGAGTGTGGTATGGCAGAAGGTCAGACGCCTTGTGAAGTGCGTATGGCAGTTGATGCTAAAGTTCAAAGCTTAATTATTTATGACACAGAAAATGGTAGTACTGTAAGTAGTACTTCTGGAATTCGTTACAGTTTTGAATTGGACGGCCAGATTAGAGTTTTGGATCAGGATGCGACAAGTAGTACTCATCAAGGGTGTTTGACTCAAGACAAAGCGCAAGAGTTTACCACATTAATGAAGTCGTTAAAGTTGTGTGAGGCAAAGGCTTTACCTTCAGGCTTAGCTTGTTCGCCCGGAGGACTTCCTCCGTATGGAGCTTTGAGAGTCTTGGGCACTGATATCAGACTTGGGATAATTGGATGTGGTGCTGGATAAGATTTCTGCGGAGATGGTCCTCAAAAGGTGAGAGACTTTATAGCAACTCTCAGTGCAAACAACTTGCAAACTTGTCGGTAATTTTAGGTCAATTCGATTTATTAAAAAAAAGCTCTCCCTGCATTCAGAGGAGAGCTTTTTAGTTTTTTAAAATTCCAATAATTATTTAACGAGTTTTCCTTTAGCATCTAAAAAGAGAACCGTTTCAGGGTAACACTCGTCTTCTGTGCATGTTGTAAGAGAAAAAGCATAACCCAAAACTTTATTCCCTGAACGTACTATAAAAGCATCTTGTGCTTGATTCACAAAAGTATCTTCATAGTCTTTATTAGTACCTTGAGCATGGCCAACCTCTAAAACGGGTTCACCATCGTAGACGCTCACTCCAAGATCGATAAAAGTTGCTACGACTACAGAAGGTAATTTTTGCACATTGAGAGCGCTAAAATACTGAGAGTGCCCTTTGATTTCAATATCAGTCTTATTAAAGCCCACATGAGCTTGGTAACTCAAATAGAGGTCGCGAATTGTTAATTCTTGCGCGTTAGCCAAGTTAAAAGCAAAAATGGAAATTAGAATGCTCATCATTAGTTTCATAGACATCTCCAAGGCGACTTTGATGCTTAGGCTCTAAAATTATTTGCTTCAAAAGACAAGTTATGAGTGGAAGGACAGGCTACTTTAGTAATTTTGACAATGGAATAGCCCCCCAAAAAAATCGAGGGCATGGTCTTTCTTGTGTTCTTTTTTAACAGTTTAGGCGTTGATATTTTATGGGGTGCTGCTAATAAAGTCTTTGGCTCGTTTAATAAGGAGAGGAGATAGCCCCATAGAGCTAAAGCTGACGACACCTTTTTCATCGATCAAATAAATCGTTGGTGTGCCATTCACTTTATATTGCTGTAGGGATTTCCCCGTACTATCAGCGTAAACGTTAAAGAGATAACCACGATCAAGGGCAGTCTGTTTTACTAGAGAGAACTCTTCCTGCAAGCTAATAGCATGTACAAAACGAGCATCAATTTCACTGTTCTTAATCGCCTCATTGATTCGATTGAGTTCTACAGTGCAGGGGCCGCACCATGTGGCCCAAAAAATAAAAATATTTTTTTCTCCTAGGATAGGGAGAGAAACAGTTTTGTCATCTGTCTTTGTTAACTCTATGGCTTGAGTAGATTTACCTTCTTCTTGCCAGAGCTCCCACCATTGAGGAATTCTTTGGCCAAAAGTGTAGACCACTAATACAATAAGAAGAATGTTAATGATGCGGTTAACGTTTAGCTTCTTCATGAGAGTAAAACTTCCATCCACGCTTTTTTATCCGCAGGAATAGCTTCGCGAGGCATAAACAGACCACTGCGCAAGCCTCCATCAAAAGCTTTGCTCTGTGAGTAGATTTCACCGCTATTAAGGATTTCTTTGAGCAAACCAAAAGCTTTGGTGTTATTGCCTTTCATGACCTTAATGACTTCCTCTACGGTGACGTGAGGAATAGAATCATCCCAGCAATCATAGTCTGTGACAAAACTAAGCGGTAAGTAAGCTATACCGGCCTCTCTAGCCAAAGCAAATTCTGGGAAATTAGTCATCCCAATAATATCGGCCCCCATTTGGCGGTAGCTTAAGGATTCGGCTTTAGTAGAAAAGTAAGGTCCCTCAATACAAATATAAGTTTTATTGTAGTGAGTTTTAAAATTGAGTTGTGGAGTGATTTTTTGAACAGCTTTTTCCATTTGATCACAAGTCGGGTGAGCTAGAGACACATGGCCAATAAGCCCTTCACCTAAAAAAGTATGCTTGCGAACTCCTTTGGTGCGATCAATATACTGATTCGGAACAACTAAGTCTCCTGGAGCACAGTCTTTGTTTAAGCTGCCGACTGCAGAAAAGCTAAGGATAGCTTTGACGCCATTTTTTTTCATAGCGTAGATATTGGCACGGTAGTTGACTTCGCTCGGTAGATGCTCGTGATAGTCACCGTGACGAGATAAAAATAAAAACTCTTTTCCGTTCACGCGAACCTTTTTGAATCCACTGGAAGCAAGTCCAAACGGAGTTTCTCGGTCCATAAGATTTAATGTTTCAAATTCATCAAATTTTTCAAAGCCTGAACCGCCAATAACACCAAACATCTTAAACTCCCTTTTTGGTAAAACAACCAGCTAAAATATCTTTATGATAAAAAACTCCAGCATCAGTGATCCAAGCAGAAGTTAGGGCTGCAGGAGTCACATCAAAAGCTGGGTTGTAAACAGAGGCATTTTCAGGTGCCCAAGTCACTTTGCCAAAGCTGCCAGCAGCCCCGGTAACTTCTTGCGCATTTCTTTCTTCAATAGGAATACTCTGTCCATTGGGGCAGGCAAAATCCACAGTGGTGTAAGGTGCTGCGACGTAGAAGGGAATGCGGTGATAGTGAGCAAGAACGGCAACGGAATAAGTTCCAATTTTATTGGCAAAGTCGCCGTTGATTGCAATACGATCTGAACCCACAAAAACTTTCTGAATTTTTCCTTGGGCCATGAGAAGACCGGCCATGTTGTCAGTGATCAGAGTGTAGGGGATTCCAAGTTTGCCAAGTTCCCATGCGGTCAACCTTCCACCTTGCAGTAGAGGACGTGTCTCATCAACGAACACGTGGATTTTTTTACCACTGAGGTGAGCTTTGTGAATTATGCCAAGAGCTGTACCAACACCTGCTGTGGCCAGAGCGCCAGTGTTGCAGTGAGTGAGAATCCCATCTCCATCCTGAATAAGCTCGCCACCATTGTGAGCGATGCGATCGCAGAGCGTGACATCTTCATGATAAAGTTCATAAGCCATGGCTAATGCTGCTTGCGCAAAATCCTTTTCTCGCAGAGCAGACCGCATGCGTTCTATACAATTCATGAGATTTACAGCTGTGGGGCGTGCTTGATAGAGTTGTTCAGCTTCAGTAAGAAGTTGATCCAAAGAAGTTTTGTTTTGGGCACTTTGAGCGAGGGCAAAGCTCGCAGCAACTCCAATCATCGGAGCCCCTCTCACGGCAAGAGATTTAATCGCCTCAATCATGTCCTTCACCGTTTTGATTTCGAGCCATTTTTCTTCTTGGGGCAATAATTGCTGATCCAATACGAAGAGTTGATTCTGAAGATTGTATCTAAGTGCGAAAGAATTAATATTTTGCATGTCTTTTCCTAGAGCAGTTGTGGACCAATTTTTTTGCGCATTTCGTAGAGTGCTTTTAGTTCCTCATCAGGGAGGACAGTGAGTCCACCTAATTCGACAGCAGTTTTAAGAATCTGCGCGGAGTGCTCGATGCGCTCCATCCCTCTCCAGGCTTCATCCAGGGATTCTCCCCAAGTCAGAGCTCCATGGCGAGAAAGAATAAAAGCGCGATAGTCTGGCAAGTAGGGGGTAAGCACTGTGCCCATATCGATTTGACCGGGTCTTGCGTAGGGCACAAAGGGAATGGAGCCAGTGGCTAAGATCACTTCAGAAAGTGAGTGAGCCGGAAGTTCTTTGAGGTCAGGGCGAGCCACACTCCACGCAATAGCAGTGGGGGGGTGAGCGTGAACCACACATTTTGCATGGGGGCATTTTTTATACACTTCGAGGTGCATAAGTCGCTCAGAAGAGGGAGTGCCTTTTAGAATCTGATTGTCCAAAGTGATGACCGCCATGTCTTCTGGTTCCATAAAAGCTTTGGAGATGCCAGATGGAGTAATGAGAATCTCTGTATCACTGATACGGTAACTGATATTGCCATCAGCTGCCGCTAGCATATTGCGAGCATAAAGGCGTTTAGCGACTTCGAGAATTTGTTGGGATAATTGCAAATTGGACATGGGCCAGTGCTATCACAAGTGTTGCCGTGAGGCACTGGCAAAAATTACTTAGCTTGGGGTGCTTTGTAGTTAAATTTCAACTGACCTCGGTGACACATATAGCAAGAGGCTTCTGGTTGTCCATTTTTGCTATTCATCCCGCGTTCACGTAACATTTGTGTGAGGCGAATGTGGTCCAAAGAAATTTTATAGAGGGGTTTTTCGGGACTAGTGAAGTTCTGCAAGTTGTGGCATTCCCCGCAGGTCACACCTAATTCCGCTGAAATTTGCAGCATTTCTTGGCGAATTTGGGCCTCAGTTTTTTTTAAACTCTCTGCTGACTGGGCAAGAGTTCCTTCCGTCGCAAACAAAAGAGTCAAACTCACGACTAAACCTTGAAACAACTTTGTAAGTGCAGACAAACTGGCCTCCCCAAAACTTGTGCTATGCAATAAGTTTAGTAGACTCTGGGACTGAGGTTCAAGGCCGGATCATTGACTAGACCTAGACCCTCAGTTAACTGTAAAGTGTCTGCATATTTGTGGTTGGGAGCACCTCATGAAAATTAAGCACCTTGAAGATTTAAATACACTCGTTAGCCTCAGCAAGCGCAGAGGATTTGTTTTTCAGTCCAGTGAAATTTATGGCGGCCTCGCAAGTTGCTGGGATTATGGCCCTCTCGGCTCCATTATGAAGATGAATGTTAAGAGAGCATGGTGGAATGCCATGACTCGCCGATCTGACATTGTCGGGCTTGATGCTGCGATTTTAATGCATCCAACAGTATGGAAGGCTTCTGGTCACGTTGATGGATTTACAGATCCTTTGGTGGATTGTAAGGACTGTAAAACGCGCTTTCGTGCTGATAACACAGAATCCTACTTAACAAAAAAAGAGTGTCCTAACTGTGGTTCTAAAAACCTCACAGAAGAGCGTCAGTTTAATTTGATGTTTAAGACTCATATGGGGCCTTCGGAAGATTCGGCTTCTTTGATTTACTTGCGACCAGAGACAGCGCAAGGTCACTTTGTGAATTTTTTAAACTGCCAACAGTCATCTCGCTATAAAATTCCATTTGGTATTGCGGCTATTGGCAAATCGTTCCGTAATGAAATCACTCCAGGGAATTTTATTTTTAGAACACGTGAATTTGAACAGATGGAAATGCAATACTTTATCAAGCCAGGAACTGATATGGATTGGTTTGAAAAGTGGAAAGAGACTCGTTGGTCTTTTTATAAAAAGTTTGGAATTAAAGAAGAAAATCTTAAAGTTCATGTGCACGAAAAGTTAGCTCACTACGCACGTGCAGCGGTTGATATTGAATATCGTTTTCCAATGGGTTTTTCGGAGCTTGAGGGAATTCACAATCGCTCCGACTTTGACTTGAGCCAACATCAAAAGTTCTCTGGTAAGTCTTTGGAGTATTTTGACGAAGCTAACAAAGAAAAATATATCCCTTATGTTATTGAGACGGCCGTAGGTTGTGATCGTTTGTTCTTGGCATTCTTGTGTGATGCTTACCGCGAAGAAATCACAACTTCTGAAAAAGGTGAGGATGTCAGAGTGGTGTTAGGTTTGCATCCTGAGATTGCTCCTTACAAAGTTGCGATTTTGCCCCTATCTAAAAAAGAAGAGCTCACTTCTATTGCTGATAAATTGCGCGATCAAGTGGCAGAGGATTTTGATGTTACTTATGATGAAGCGGCTTCCATTGGAAAGCGTTACCGTCGCCAAGACGAGATTGGTACTCCTTTCTGTGTGACTGTTGATTTTGATACCATCAACGACCAAGCAGTAACAGTACGTCATCGCGATAAAATGACTCAAGAGCGTGTAGCTATGAGCCAACTGAATGAGTACTTGAGAGCCGCGCTTAAGAACTTTTAATTAAGGCCAATTGGGTGTGATGGCCTCTAAATTTAAAAAATAGGGGCCGCACCATGAGTTGTTCAAAGTATAACCTGTACAAGAGTTAGTGCTCGTTCCACCAGAGCTGGAGATTATAGCACTGCTGTTACTAAGTCTGTTGTTTCTAGAGCTTAAGCGTCTTCCCACCACTAGTAAATCAACAGAAGTATTACTCCCTCTCACGAACGTGTTATTTTCGGTAATAATATCCTCAAGTCCTTGATTTGAAGTTGTATTTTCTGGGCGGAGTGCCACAGTCCAGTCGTTGGAATTACTAACGTGACCAAAGATATTATTGCTAATAATAACTTTCTGGGTTGAGCATTGGGTTGAAGTAATAGAGTTAACATTTTGCGAGCCGCAGTCCTCAACTCCTGAGGAGTGAAGTTTAAAACTATGTCGAATAGAGTCGCCAACTCTTCCCATCACGTTGTGAGCGAAAACAGACCGAATGGCATACCAAATACGTAGAGAGTGTTGAGAGGGAGGGAGCGCATTGAAAGTGTTGCCAACTAAGGCTCCATCGATGAGAGCTCCATAAGTACCTGCAGCATTCATGCTATTTTCAAAATAAAAAATGCGTCTTGGCTCTGGAAAGTGGGTAGAGTTCCAACCACCAGGAGGGTTGTCCCGCCAGTAACCATTAGCTGTAGCAGCGAGGTCAACATTAGTGTTCCCGTCACCAGTCATTGTGTTTCTGAGGAAGAGAATGTCGTCACCCGAAATGGGCCCATTGAGATTGCCACTAATGCTAAGATCTTGCACGACCACTCGACTGGGATGATCACCAGCCGTTCCGCTGGGGCCTGCGCCTACAGACAATTCGCTGAGCTGTGGAGCCGAGCCTGTACCGTAAGCACCAACTTGAGTGTCATTGGTATTGCTGTTCAGAGAAAGAGATCCGTAGGAGCCATTGCGCTTGAGGAGAACACGTTTTCCAGAGTAAGCACTGCTAGCAGGCAGGCTGGTGCTGACTTGTGCTCCGCTTGGACATCCACCGCTTCCGGCAGTGGGTAAAGGGGTGCCGACACAAATAGTTTGTGTTCCTGAAAATACTGTATTGGGGTCTTGCACCGTGATCTCGATTTGAGCTTCATTCCAGTTGCCGGCTGCATCTTGATCACGAACTTTGGCGACGTAGGGATTTGAGCGTGGGGTCTCATAAACATATGCAAAGAGGGGACCTCCAGAGTGACGTCTCTTAAGTCCATTAGTTGTAGCATAGGTACTTGTATTATTGTCGCCAGCATCAAATGAATAGGTAAAGTCTTTAAAGCTATCAAGACTCCCATTAGTGCTATGACTGCTGCTACTGGCATTGAATAAAACGGCTAAAGGTGCGGGTCCAGAAATTCGAGTAACTGTTAGTTGCGCATTGATTGCTGTGTCGACGGGGCCACTTTGCGAAGGAGGTTCTTCGCTCGTTTGCGGTGAGCTTGCGACAAAGCCGTTGGAACAACCCATGGTAATAAGTGTTGTGCAAAAAAGGCAATTGAGACTTAGCTTTCTAAAGAAACGCATTGGAATCATTATACTAGAGAAGCTCATAAAACTTAAAAATAAAATTCCCAACAGAAGCGATATGAGATTAAATACTCAAATCTAAATTAAAGTCGAGGTTACAACAGAATGGCGCAACTTTTTAGACACTATAAAGGTAAATTCTATTTACTCCATAAAAAGGTTCTTCATTCTGAGACTTTGGAGTCTTTAGTTTATTATGAAAGTCTCTACGAGAATGAAAAAGGAAAACATTGGGTCAGGCCTGAGGCCATGTTCTATGAGCAAGTGGAAGTGAATGGTGTAAAACAACTGCGTTTTGCCCCAGTTGAACCCGAATATAAAATTACGGAAAAATTAACAGAAGAAGAAAAAAATCAAGTAGTTCAATTTTTTAAGACACAAGAAATATTTCCTGAGTTCGAAGAGAAAAAGTTTTTATATCAACTCGAAATCAAATCGCGACTGTTATTTGTAATAGCATATTTTGAAGAGCAACTGATTGGTATTAAAATTGGCTATCTTTTATCTCCTTACAAGTTTTACTCTTGGATGGGGGGAGTTGCCCCTCAATTTAGAAGAGGTGGCATTGCTAAAAAGATGATGACCTTGCAACATCAATGGTGTCGTCAACAAAAAGTAATTCTGATTGAAACACGCACAAAGAATAGTTTTCTAGAAATGATTTCTTTAAATTTAAAAAGTGGTTTTCAAATTGTTGGAACAAAAATTGACAAAAAGGGCGAGACAAAAATTCTTCTTGAAAAAAAGCTCTAAAAAAGGGGCTCAATGAGCCCCAGATGATTTTAACGATTTGATGAAAAGACTTTTTCATTAAGATTTGTAAAAGATTTACGCATCTCCTCAGTTTGCGCCATATTCATTTTCATGAACTCCTGAGAAAAACGAGCCGTTTCTTGCACTTGATTCTGAGTAAATTCTCCCCATGTTTGCGCAGCTTTGAGTCCTTGATCGAACATGTTTTGTGCTGTTTTCATCTGCCAGCCCCAAACTTCTTTAAAAGTGTTAGCAGCAGCTTCGTTGTACATAAAAAATGGATTCTCTGTTGTTGTATTGGTTTCTTTTGTTCCCATAAGCTCTCCTTGCTATTGCTGCAATTGCAGCAATAAAAGCTTTCTACAAAAACAAGGATGAAGCAAATTAAATTGCTGCAAGTGCAGCAAAAAGTCGGGTCTTTTATTTAGAGTTATTACTCTTTTTTTTGAGAGAGCCCATCAAATTCTGCATATTCTTCGACATGATTTCATTCATTTGAAAGAGCATTTTAAAATTACTTTCAAGTAAGGGAGCCCAAAACTTAATCAAAGCTTTTTCATTCATGCGAATCATGGTTTCAAGAATAGGAGTAGGGAGGTGATGAGCTCGTCCTTGTTGCACTAAAATTTGCAGCAGAACTTCAGAAGTGATGTCTTCCTCGCTATCGGCATCTGTAACAAAAACACTTTTGCCATTCTGTATATAACTCTCAATATCTTGCAAATTAATGTAAGTCTTGTTGTGACTCGAATAATAGCGGCGATTTCCATATTTTTTAATTTTAATAACGTCTTGCATAGTTAGAGTTTTTACTACTATTTTTTGCGTTTGCAACAAATTTGCAGAACAGGTTTAATTTAGATTGTCATTGGCCAAGGAGGGTTTGATGTTACAAAAGCTAACCAAGCTAGAAGATTCTCTCAGTAAACAGATTGATCAACTGACAGCCAACCCTCTGTTTCTGGAGGCGGTGTCTCAGCTAATAAACTTTAACTCCCTTCGCAAAATTTGGTTAAGACAAACATTAGAAGCTGTCTGGACAGAGCTAGAACTGCCCGTACGCCAAGACCAGCAAAAACTGTTGCAGACAGTTGAAGAATTACGTTTGCAGGTTAAATTATTGGAGTTGTCGTTAGCGGAAAAAACACAAAAGAAGAATCAAAAAAGCAATTCCAAGAATTCTCAATCAGAATCTGTGCAGATTTCTGAAAGTTCAATTCGGGATTTAGAGTTGCAATGATGCTTTTGAATACTTTTGTTAAAAGCTCCAATGCCCAAGAGTGGATCAAAGCTTTTGTGCCGGAAACATCAACTGTCGCATCCACACCATCATCTGTGGTAGCTTCTGCAGGTGGCATGCGCCTTTTAAAGTTTGAACCCCTCGGTATGGTCCGGAGAGCTGCTCTCTGGATCATACCCTCCTTTATAAATGATTATTTTATTTTAGATTTGCTTCCAGAAAATAGTTGGATACGACACCTCTGTGAGCAAGGACATACTGTTTATGTTCTGGATTGGGGAGAGCCTCAGAATTGCGAAAAGCATCTTACAATTGAAAGTTTTTATACCCTTTATTTAGACTACTTTTTAAAAGTGATCTTGTTGCAACAGCCACAGCCCATTCATTTAGTTGGCCATTGTCTAGGGGGAACTCTTGCTTTGATAGCTGCACAGTTATACCGAGAGTCTATTTTGTCATTGACCTTACTGACAGCCCCCATTGATTTTTCTCAAAGAGAGCATCGGCTCCACCAATGGGCCCAATATTCTACATTGAGCACAGATCTTATGCGAGAAGCCGAAGATGATATTTCGTGGGTTCTCTTGCAGAGTTCCTTTTTGCTGCTAAAGCCTGAGCAGATTTTTTCTAAACTTAAATTAGGGTTAAGCACTTTGCAGAATTTGCATTCTAAGAGATCGCTTCGTTTTTGGGCTTTGGAGTCATGGTCTAGTCAAAATCGAAATATGCGATCACAGTTCTACTATTTTTTAATTGAAAAACTTTATCGACAAAATTGCTTAGTAAAGGGAAATTTGAGCATTCGAGGGCAAAAGATTTCATTACGTAGTCATTCCCATCCAGTTTTTGTAGTAAAAGCCTCAGAAGATCACATAGTCGATAGCACGAGTCATTTGCAGAAAAATCAACTCAATGAAACTGTGCAATTTGCTGAACTCGAATCGATTGGTGGGCATATTGGCGCTCTTATCGGAACTCATGGGCGCCAAGAGCTTTGGCCTCATTTAGATTACTGGTTGAGGCAATATGAATCCTGAGAAAATACCTTTTAGACTTACGTGCGGAAGAAGCATTTACTATTCCTTTTTGCCTGGAAAAGGAACACCAGTGGTTTATCTCAATGGTTTAAGTGATTCCATGGAGAATTGGTGGTCAGTGGTAAAGGGCCAACACTTGAAACAGCCTCAACTTTTTGTTGATCTCTTAGGTCAAGGTGAATCACTGGAGCAGGAGTTTAAGTCTGGAGTTTCTTTTAATTATCGTTTGAGTCTTGAAGAGCAGGTCAAGGCACTGCAAGAACTTTTACAGGAATTAAAGGTAGATCGCTTTAGTGTGGTTGGATTTTCCTATGGTGGGGGAGTGGCCTTGGCGATGACTCCTGTTTTTGGGCCTCGTATTGAGCATTTTATTTTGTTTTTACCTTTTATCTTACGCTTAGATCTGTCTTTACCATTCTCACGTTTGTGGATGGCTCAGTATGGTTTTTTGAAAGGTCTCACTCCCAAGATTTGGCAGAGCTCTTTCACTCAAGCAGAAAAACTCTATGAGAGATTTATCGAGAATTACATGCATTACCGTTATCTCAAGCGTATTCCCGATGCTCGATACCGGCAAGTAGCAGTGGATTTATCTCACGGTATAATGGAGTTCAATTCATTTAAAGTAATGAATTTTATACCAGATCATAAGTTGATATTGGTGACTTCTGGGCTTGATACACTGGTTCCTCAGAGTCTTTATCATGAGTTTTGGTACCGTTTGCCAGAGTCTAAAAAGCGAGGCTGGTTAAAAGTTCTTAATGGGCAGCATCTTCTTTTAGAGCAGTCGCCTGGTTTGGTGGCTTCGACTATTTTACGGTCCTTAAGCAATCAGCTCTCAGGCACAGAAAGCTGTTTAGCAACTCCTTAGAAACGCCGCTTTTTCGCTTGATATTGCGCTGCGGCCTTGGTTTAACTAGGGTGTTTAAAAAGTCATTTCAAGGAGACACAAAATGCAAACTCAACAGCATCAGGGTTCACCACAGAAAACTCAGGTACCTGATAAGTTCGTTTATTTTTTTGCTGCCGGAGAAGCCGAAGGCAATGCTTCAATGAAAAATATCTTGGGTGGTAAAGGCGCAAATTTAGCCGAAATGACTCAACTGGGTTTACCGGTGCCTCCTGGATTTACAATCTCCACTGAAATTTGCACTGCATTCTATGACCATGGTGGCAAGTTGCCTGATTGGGTGAAACCAAAAGTTCAAGAAGCAATGTCTCGAGTCGAGAAAAAAATTGGTAAATTATTTGGTGACGTTAAAAACCCATTGTTGTTTTCAGTTCGATCTGGAGCAAGAGCTTCGATGCCAGGAATGATGGATACAATTTTAAATTTGGGTCTTAACGATCAAACAGTTGAGGGTCTTGCTCAAGCTTCGCAAAATCCTCGATTTGCCTGGGACTCCTATCGTCGTTTTATCCAGATGTATTCTGATGTTGTGATGGGAATGAACTCATCTTTATTGGAAGTTACTCTTGAAGATTTAAAAGAGGAAAAAGGTTACAAGCTCGACACTGAGATGACAGTGGATGATCTTAAGCTTCTTGTGAAAAAGTTCAAAGAACAAGTCAAGCAGTCCACTGGGCAGGTCTTTCCGTCTGAACCTTGGGAGCAGTTGTGGGGGGCAATTTCTGCGGTGTTTAGATCTTGGAACACACCGCGAGCGATCACTTATCGTGAGCTCCATGATATCCCAGCAGCTTGGGGGACGGCAGTGAACGTTCAATCCATGGTTTTTGGTAATATGGGTGATGATTCAGCTACTGGTGTTGCCTTTACCCGCGATCCATCTACTGGGGAAAAGCTTTTTTACGGAGAGTTCTTAGTGAATGCTCAGGGAGAAGATGTTGTTGCGGGGATTCGCACGCCGCAACCTCTGACAAAAAAGTCAGCCGCAGGTACTGGCATGAAATCCCTAGAAGAACTCATGCCCGAAGCTTACAATCAATTGGTAACTATTTATCAAAAATTAGAATCTCACTATCGTGATATGCAAGACATCGAGTTTACCATCGAAAAAAATACTTTGTGGATGCTGCAAACTCGCAATGGCAAGAGAACTGCCAAGGCAGCATTACAAATTGCCTGTGATATGATCGATGAAAAACTAATTACTGCTGAAGAAGCGTTGTTGAGAATTGATCCAGCAAGTTTGGATCAGCTACTACATCCAACTCTAGATCCTAAGGCTAAAAAAGAAATCCTCGCTAAAGGTTTGCCAGCCTCTCCTGGAGGAGTTCATGGGCAAATCGTATTTACTCCAGAAGAAGCAGTCGACTGGAAAGAGCAAGGCAAGCAAGTTATTTTAGTTCGTATTGAAACTTCTCCTGAAGACATTGCAGGAATGGTTGCCGCTCGTGGTATTCTTACAACTCGTGGTGGAATGACGTCTCATGCGGCTGTTGTTGCCAGAGGTATGGGTAAATGCTGTGTTGCTGGTTGTGCTGATATTGAAGTGGATTATCGCAATGAAACTCTCAAGGTAAAGGGTTACGTTCTCAAAAAGGGTGATGTTATTACTCTTGATGGTGGAACTGGCGAGGTGTTTCTCGGAAAAGTCGACACCATTGAACCTCAGTTAGATGGTGCCTTTGATCGCATTATGGCTCTTGCAGATAAAGTAAGAACATTAAAAGTGCGCACCAATGCAGATACGCCTAAGGATGCACAAACAGCTCGTAATTTTGGTGCAGAAGGTATTGGTCTTTGCCGAACTGAACATATGTTCTTTGGTGCAGATCGTATTGATGCTGTTCGTGAAATGATCGTGGCTGAAAACAAAATTGAAAGAGAAATTGCATTGGCCAAACTTTTGCCAATGCAAAGAGAAGATTTCTACCAGTTATTTAAAATCATGAAGGGTTACCCAGTCACCATTCGGCTGTTAGATCCTCCACTGCATGAGTTTGTTCCGCACACAGATACTGAGACTGCAGCAGTTGCTGCACGTTTAGGTATGGATGCTGCAAAATTAAAGGCAAAAATTGCCAATCTCCATGAGTTTAACCCAATGCTGGGGCATCGTGGATGTCGCTTAGCTGTGACTTATCCTGAAATTTATATTATGCAAGTAAGAGCTATCGCTGAGGCTGCTGCTACATTGATCAGTGAGGGACAATCTTTAGCGCCAGAAATCATGATTCCACTAGTGGGTATGGCCAAAGAGTTAGAAATGTTGCGTGAATTGGCAGTCTTTGAAGTTGAAAAAGTACAGCGTGAGAAAAATATTAAATTTGAATACACTGTAGGAACTATGATTGAATTGCCTAGAGCTGCAGTGACTGCTGATATGATTGCGGATCATGCAGATTTCTTTAGCTTTGGTACTAATGACTTAACTCAAACCACATTAGGCTTATCTCGAGATGATGCTGGTAAATTTTTAGGCTCCTATGTGACTCAAGGAATTCTACCAAAGGATCCTTTTGTCACCATTGACAAAGAGGGTGTTGGCAGTTTGGTTGCTATGGCTGTAGAAAAAGGTCGTCGCACAAAGCCATTCCTTAAAACTGGAGTTTGTGGTGAGCATGGTGGCGATCCTGACTCTGTGGAGTTCTTCCATAAAGTAGGTTTAGACTATGTGTCTTGTTCGCCTTATCGCGTGCCTATTGCCAGACTGGCAGCAGCTCGTGCAGCTCTCAAATCTCCAGTGGCAAAGAAAAGTTTGCAGTAAAAATTATAACAAGAGTGCCGCAAAATAATTTTTTGCGGCAAATAATAAACCGCAGTTAGAGGCAACTTCCCTTTAAGAGGAATGAGACCAGAAAACTGCGGTTTTATTTTAGACGGAAGCTAAAAACTCCCGAATATCATCATTGTGACCAAAAAGAACTAGAATGTCTTCTGCCGAGAACTTTAGGTTGCCATCTGGAATTCCCAAGACTGTCTTAGCTGCTTTTTTTCCTTGGGCAAGAGACTCTTCTTCGTTCTTTTTTCTGAGGACAGTGATTAAATTCAATTTATATTTACGACGAAGATCTATTTCTTGAATTGTTTTTCCGCAAGCCCATTTAGGCATCTCAGCTTCAACCAGTGAGTACTCATCAGAAATATCAAGATGTTCAATGACACCTTTAAGCGATAATCTTCGAGCCATGTGAGAGGCAGCTTCACCTTCGGGGATAATTAATTCTGTCACTTTCATAAGTTTTAAGAGACGCTCGTGAACCGGGGATAGGACTCGGCTAATGATACGTTTTACCTTCAACTCTTGGAGGTGTGCCGTTGTTAGCAGAGAGGCCTCAAAGTTATCACCAATAGCGACAACTACAGCATCAAAGTCATGAAGCTCGAGTTGGCGAAGAGCGCGAATATCTGTAGTGTCCAAAATAACTGCATGTGCAATTTTATCTCGCAATAGCTCAACACGCTCGGCATTGGTGTCGATTCCAAGAACCTCTGCTCCTTGTTCTGTGAGTCTTTGCGCAAGAGGCATCCCAAATTGACCAAGACCTATTATTGCAATTTTTTGTCTGCCCATAGAAACTCTCCTTATTGAATCATAATATCATCTTTAAGATAGCGATAGTGGAGTGATTGGGGAGGCTTTACTATCGCTGCAAAGATGGTAATTAAGCCAATTCTCCCAACAAACATCATAAACATAATGATACTTTTTGAGCTGTCTGACAATTGAGGAGTTATACCCCGCGAGAGCCCCACATTAGAAAAACCAGAAACCACTTCAAACAGCAGATCGATAGGATTGAGTTTTGGTTCCAAGTAGACCAAGCCAATTGTTGCAATAAATATTGCAGCTAAAGACATTGTTATTATGGCATAGGCTTTAAGGATACTGGCGTTTTTAATCTCTCTGCCATAAGTTTCGATGCGATCAAGTCCAAAAATTTGAGTTTTTAAATTTGCAAAACTAACGAATAATGTTGTTACTTTGATCCCACCAGCAGTTGACATCGGGGCTCCGCCTACCCACATTAAAAAGATAACAATAAAAACACCTTCTAAGGAAAGAGTCTCGACGGGGAGTGAGTTAAAACCAGCACTTCTAGAAGTAATTGACCAAAAAAGGGACTGAAAAAGTTTGTCGAAAGTGGATTGCGGCATGTGGTGAGTGGTTACTTCTGAGAGCCACAATAAAAGAGTGCCAGCTGAAATCAAAATGAACGACATTAAGAATATAACTTTACTTGTTGTCGTGATGACTCGTAATTGATATTTGCGAACAAAAAAGCTCTTTAGGTAGGAGTAGATATTTGTTAATGTCGGAAATCCAATGCCACCTAGTGTAATCATTAACATAATTCCAATAAAGAAGATGTAATTGCTGTGCAGGCTGTTGTCACTTAAGCCAGTCGAGTAGATCGAGAAGCCAGCATTGCAAAATGCTGAAATACTATGAAAAATACTCGACCACAAAAGGTTTAAGTCAAAAGGTTGTCCTAAACCTGCTCGGGAAAAATAAAGAATTGCTGCGCCAACAGCTTCGATAGTGAAAGTAAAAACACAAATCTTATATAGTAAGCTTTTTATTTCACTAACACGACCATCAGAAAGCATTTGTGAGATCATAATCCTGTCTTTGACACCCAAGCCTCCAGCAATAAAACTGGCAAAGGCCAAACTCAAAGTCATAATTCCGAGGCCTCCGATTTGTATCAGTAGCAAAACAATCACTTGGCCAAAGGGAGTAAAAAGACTGATGTCAACAGGAGAGAGACCTGTCACGGATATGGCAGATGTTGCGACAAAAAAAGCATCAATCCACGAGATGCCTTCAATTGTGGCTTTTGGCATTTTTAAAAGAGTGCCACCAATAATTATTGGTACTAAGAAGCTCAGTATAAAGACTTGGGAGGGACGTAATATAACTCGAGAGGTGGTGACTTTGCTTTCGACTCTATCAACCATGGCAGAAAAAAGCCCAATGAGTAACAAACTGCCTAAACCAATCAAGGTAAAGTTGTAGCTATTCTCTGTTACGTTAAAAATAAAATTCCAGAGAACTAAAATTGTCATAAAACTGACAATAGAAAAATCCAACCATCTGTCTTTTAAATATTGCCATTTAGCGTGGTAGCTAAGGAGTCTATAAAATTCTTGGAAGATAAATACACTGGCCACAGAAAAAACCATGACATCTATGGCAAGATTTATTGTGGAGTTTAGATGAAGTCCTAATTTGGCAATAAGTCCAAAGGTGACTAAAAGACCTAAACTCACGATGATTTTGTCGAGAAGACGAAAAAACTCTAACATGATTTAAAGCTACTACTTTAAAGGGATTTCGTCGAGAGTTGTTGAGCCAACATGAATTTGTACAGACTTTGCTGTAGCCTCTGTGTCATAAAGTGTTTCTTTTACTTTTAGACGTAAAGGATCATAGTTTTTTGAAGTGATCTTGTTAATAGAGATCTTAATTGTAGCAAACGCCAAGCGATCACCAGTGAGTTGTGCCACGATTTTTTGCGCCTTATCTTCGGAGATAGGAAGAAAATTGAAGCTTTTTAAGTTTTTAGGTTTGATGTGGATAATGCTAGGTGCATCTTTATAAGCATTGTCTTTAAAACAAGTGTAGCTCCCTCCCATAACAGGGCCCCCAATAGGGCCAACGCCATAGTGAGAGCGAGAAAAAGACTTTAGAAAGCCAGACTTGTCCCAGGAGATTTCCAGGGGAAATCCTTTTTTGTTAAAATCATATTTGCCTAATTTAAAATTAGCATAGATCAGGAATTCTTTTTCTTGAGCCAAGAGCTGAGAAAAAAGAAGTGTGTAGGTTGACTCTTTGTCTTTCCAGGCAAATTCATCATTTTTATCGTTGAGGTATTCATATCCTTTGGACCACTCAAAATAAGCATCTTGAAACTGCTTTTGTTTTTTGGGAGGAAGTTTTTTTATCATTTCTAAATAAATGGCATCGCAAGTAACATTTGTGATTTCATTTTTAGAAACTCCATCAAGAAAAGGATTTTGTTCAGGTTTTTCGGAAGGAGTGCTGCTGATCTCTTTGGTGGGTTCTTCTTCTGTGGGATCCTGATCTATTTTGACATCTGTGTTGCCTTTGGCTTTCTCCGAGATCTCACCACCCAGCAATAAATCGTCGGCAATGATTTCATTGGCTTCGTCTTTTTCTGTGACTACAAACTCTAGGGATTCGTTAGGATAAGCGACGTTGACACTCAATAAGATAAGGCAAACTATAAGGAAGGGGTGGCCTTTAAATTTTATCATAAACTCTCCCAGTCGTAACCAAGTTGAAATCTAGCCATTGCCCTCGGACAATTCACGTTCAGAGTTTTTAAGCGCAGCACCACATTCTTTATTTTTCTTGAGAACTGGTTCAAATTCTTTTCGGTACTTTTGATAAGTTGGGAGGATTATTTCTGCTGCGTATTGTGAAGGATCATTTTTAAAAGTTAAGACCATCACTCGACAGGCCTGCTCGATTAATGCTAACGAAGGCTTTTCAGTTCTGGCAATATCATTAAATTTCTCGAGAGTATCAAACATTTTATCTATATTGAGGTTGCTCTTATCTACTGATTTTTCATCATCACTCAAATGTTTTTGATTAAAAGCGCTCAAGCTGTTTTGCACTTCACTCCATTGAGCTAGAGCTTGCGAAGAAACTAGTAAAATAAATAATATTGAAATAAGTTTTTTCATATTATTACCTTATAAACACGCCAACGAGTTCGTATCGTTTACTTGCGCGTCCTGCATTGGGGTTGCCTAAGATCGAATTTTTATTGTAAAAGTCGCTCACAAACCCGCCCTTAGTGCCATGATCTGTTTTGATTTCGATATGGCCCGAGCGTCGTTTATCTTTGTGAAGGTAAACCAAGACTGCACCTTTGGGAGCATCTTGAGGGGACTTGATTCGTGCAGCCCATTCAGGATTTTCTAGCATATTGGTCATACCTTGAGCTTTGAGATCAACCATAGCATCGCGAGCGTGTCCTCCCGGAGGATAGGTTTGTACGATGTCAGCAGCCAGCAACGCTCGCTTGACGTAACGATAGCAGTAACGAATGGGGCGAGGTTTTTTATTCTTCATTGCATGACGAATCGCTTTGTCTGTTTGTTTTGAATAGCTGTAAACAGAGACGCGTAAGTCATCTTTCCAAGGATCTGATTCATCATAAATCCCTTTGGTGATTTTTTCAGTGAGGGATTTGATATCAGATTTGTTTCTCACAGCCGGGTGAGCATCTTTATAATCATCACAATGCGTGCAAAGTGCTGCTTCGATCTGTTGAGGAGTTAACCTTTGATCACGATAAGAAGGCTGTGTTTGTGGTATTTCAGAGTTATCCTCTTCTACAGGTTTGGAGCTCTTTAAGACTTCTTCTTTTGTTGGCAAAGGTCGGCGAGGGACATAATAGCCCTGACCATCTTTTTTGGCTGCAGCTCTAAGGGCCACTTCGGGGTCTTCAGTTTCTTCACCTTGTTTGTCGCTAAAAGTGAGCCACGGATCTTTCTGTGAATAATAAACCCAAACGCTTTCTCCAGATTTGAAAACGCCTTTTTTATTTTTTTGTTCTGGTACAGAATCAATTTTAACTCTGACGGCGTAAGCACCCGAAGGTAGGCGTCTGGTTTCCTCAACTGAACCTTGAGCTCCTTTAGGAACAACCCCTAAACGATTTTTAACATTGGAAGCTCTAAAATCAACTGTGCTTCTGGCATTTAAATCTCCAGAAAAAATCACTTGCTCCAATTCTGTGGGCACCTGACTCCAGCTAGGAGGTAGGCTCAATTGAAGACATAGAGAAATTGTTAAAATTCGATACAAAAGACGCAAAAACATCCTCCAGATTTAAATCCCTTTCGGATAATTCTTAGGCCCTTTAAGTCTAGAAGGTGGAAATGACTAACAAATAAGGCTGACGCGAAAAGTTATTTTACAAATAAATCTCGTAATTTCAATATGTTATATTGAGACTCCATCTTGCTTAGTCTAGGGGTGAGGCCTATCCTAGACCAAGGTCATGAAAGGACAAACAATGAGCGATAAGATTCATTTCCGAGTCTGCCACGTTTGCGGAGAGCTTAATGAAGCTCATGACCATCTCGTCACAGAGTGCAAAAGCTGTGGAAAGCACCTTGCTCCCTTTTATTATTTCGACGAAAGTAGAGCAATGGGTCTAAAGTCTGCGGAACGTTCGGTGTACGAGGAAAAGATGTTATCTCGCTTGCCTTACAACCAGTATCCGCCAGTGTTTGGGCTGACGGCATACTGGGAGAAAGAATGAAAGTTACTTTAGAAGACATTATTAAGGCGCAAACAACACTCAAAGAAATTATCAATAAAACTGAACTTTCAAAAAGTATTAGTGCCTCCAAACTCTTAGGTTGTGATGTTTATTTTAAATACGAAAACACACAGCGTACTGGCAGTTTTAAAATCCGCGGTGCTTACAATAAAATTTCACACTTGAGCCCACAAGAAAAGGCCAATGGAGTTGTAGCCTCAAGTGCTGGAAATCATGCGCAGGGAGTGGCTCTTTCGGCAACTCTTGCTGGAGTTAAATCAACGATTGTTATGCCCGAAAATGCTCCCCTCAATAAAATCACGGCGACTCAATCCTATGGTGCAGAGGTGGTTTTAAAAGGCGAGATTTACGACGATGCATACGAACACGCACGATTTTTAGAAAAAGAAAAAGGTTATACCTTTGTTCATCCCTATGAAGATCCTCATGTCATTGCCGGCCAAGGGACAATTGGTCTAGAAATTGCCGAACAACTCAGTGACTTAGATACGATTGTGATCCCAATTGGCGGAGGAGGTTTGATCAGCGGTATTGCTACTGCAATCAAAGCCAAATCACCAAAAACTAAAATTATTGGAGTGCAGAGTGTGCATGCTCCAGGTATGGCGCAACTATTCTTAAAACAAAGCGCGACACCATCCAATAAAAAAGTTGCAACTATCGCTGATGGAATTGCAATTAAAAAGCCCTCACAGGTTATGTACGACAGCTTTATTTCAAAACTGGTCGACGATGTGGTGACTGTGAATGATGATGAAATTGCTGCAGCCATTGTCTATTTATTAGAGCGAGCCAAAACTGTGACAGAAGGCTCGGGGGCGGCAGCGATGGCGGCAGCAATGAGTCGTTCTTTACCTCTAGGCAAGAAAACCTGCATTTTACTTTGTGGCGGAAATATTGACCTAAATATTGTGGCAAAGGTCATCGAAAAGGGGCAGATCGCAAGAGGACGTTTGGTGGAATTGTCTGTGGTCGTGGACGACTTTCCGGGATCCTTAGCTAAACTCACGGCTGCCATTGCTGAGCAAAAAGCTAATGTTTTAGAAGTAAAGCACGATCGCATCAAGCAGGGTTTATACTTACGTGAGACCAAAATTGATTTTGTTTTAGAGACCACTTCGCATGAGCATGTGGAAAAAATCAAAGCGGCATTGCTTGCTTGTGGTGGGCGAATTCTGTAATAAAGATTATCGTTAAAACTAAGAGTGAACTTATCGCGATTTGGTTTGAAGGAGAAATGACCAATGAAAGTGTCTGATATTTTAAAGAACATGGTTCCCTACAAACCGGGTAAGCCCATCAGTGAGACGCAAAGAGAATACGGTTTAGAAAAAGTTTACAAATTAGCTTCCAACGAAAATCCTTTGGGACCTAGCCCAAAAGCTCTTGCGGCTGTTCGTGAAGCATTAAATCATCAACATTTGTATCCAGATCCCTCTGCTTTCGCAGTTTTGCAAAAACTTTCAGAAAAATGGAGAGTGCCGACAAGTCGATTGGCAATTGGAAATGGCTCGGATGAACTAATTGATTTTTTGTGTCGGATTTATTGTGAACCTGGGGAAGGTGTTTTAACTTCGCAAGCTGCCTTTGCTGCTTATCCTGTGAGTGCGGCAGCGAATAGGGCTAAGCTGCATACTGTGCCAATGACAGCAGATTACCGTTTTGATCTTAGAGCAATGGCAGACTATTTTTTAAAAAATGGTACTTCTGAAAAAATACATTTGATCTTTATCGCTAATCCCAACAATCCCACAGGTACTTACGTTACTAAATTAGAGATGGAAGATTTTTTTAGTAAGTTAGGAAATCGCGAGGATGTACTCTTAGTTTTTGATGAAGCTTATAATGAGTTTGTGCGGGCAAGCGATTACGTTTCGGCACAGAACTATATCGATAAAGTGAATAATCTTATTGTTCTGCGGACTTTTTCTAAGATTTATGGCTTAGCTGGATTTCGCATCGGGTCCATGATTGCTCCGCGGGAAACCATCGAAATTTTTAATCGAGTAAGAAAGCCATTTAATGTCAATGACTTAGCTCAGGTGGCGTTGTTGGCTGCTCTTGATGATGAAGAATTCATTAGGGCTTCGCAGCAGATTACGTGGAAAGGACTTGATTACTTTTACGATAAGTTAGAAAAATTAGGCCTGCCATACATTTCTTCTCAGGGTAATTTTGTCATGTTCGATACCAAGCGCGATGTGATGAAAGTCAACGAGGCTTTGTTGCGTCGAGGGATAATCGCCCGCCCCATTACCAACTACGGTTTCAAAACGGAGTTGAGATTAAGCGTGGGGTTAGAAGAAGAAAATATGGCTGCGATGCAGGCCTTGAGTGAAGTGCTCCAAGAGATTCCTGCCATTAAGTAATTTGGAGAATTATGGGAATGGTCATTACTATTGATGGACCGGCGGCTTCAGGTAAGTCTTCGGTAAGCAGAGAATTAGCAAAACGTTTAGGTTGGCAATGGGTTTCTACTGGGGCTTTCTATCGTGGTCTTGCTTTTGCTGCTATTCAATTGGGTATTGATCTCGATAATGTCGAAGGTCTTGTTAATCTTGCCAATGATTCTGTTTGGCAAGTGGTGATGTCTCCCGAGCAAACACAAGTTTTATTTAAAGGCAAAGATGTGACCGAGCAGATTTCACATGAAGATGTAGGGTCCTTTGCTTCTAAGGTCAGTCACTATCCGCCAGTTCGCCAAGCTTTGCTCGAAGCGCAGCGCCGTTGCAGTGATGGGCCCCAAGGGCTTGTGGCAGAAGGACGCGATTGTGGTACCGTGGTTTTTCCTCAGGCCACAGCAAAAGTTTACCTGACAGCTTCGAGTGAAAATCGTGCGGCACGCAGGGCTGCGGAGCAAGGAGCTGCGGCAGAAGAGATCATGAAGGCTCAGCAGGTCAGAGATCACCAGGATTCCAGTCGCAAAACAGCTCCCTTGCAAATACCGCCAGAGGCTTTAGTCGTGGATACGACAAGTCTCAATTTAATACAGGTCGTAGATTGCGTGGAAAAGTTCGTAAGCGCAAAGCTTCAATAGGTCGAGTCGTTTCAAATTTTCTTTATATTTGTCCAGTTTTTAACCTAACTCGGTTTAAAGAGCTTTTGTGAGCGTTTAGAAGGCCTCTCAGTACATAGAAGTAACTTCTATAGAAATTAGCTGATCTCAATGGTAAAACAGCTTTAATAGCCTGGGAAAAGCCACTCCTTTCGCGCCCCGAGTCATTTCCTTTGACAAGGACCCCAAAAGCCCTATACACCAGTGTTTCGCTTTAAAAAAATAGCGAAGAAAGTGAACGGGTGAGCCCCTCGAGGACTCATTACGTGGGAGGATAAAAAAAGACAATATGGCGAAACAATTAAGCAAAGCCGAAATCGAAAAACAGAAGGTACTTGCACTTCTCGATGCTGAGGATGCAAAGATCCCTGCCAACCCTGGCAAAAATTCAGGAACAGAAAAAACAGATTTTGATAAACTGTTCGAAGCATCAATGAAAGAACAAGACTTTAAAGTAGGTGATGTTGTCACTGGAACTGTTGTCGAAGTTCAAAGTGATTACGCTTTGGTTGACATCAACTATAAGTCTGAAGGTTTGATCGCAATCAACGAATTTAGAATCGTTGATGGTGTCCGCGACGTTAAAGCGGGCGACAAAGTTGAAGTTCTTATCGACCGTATTGAAAATGAAAATGGCATGATCGTTCTTTCTAAAGATAAAGCAGATATGCTTCGTGCATGGTCTGATATCTCTAAAGCAGCAGAGAACGAAGAAGTTATCGAAGGTGTTGTTGTTGCTAAAGTTAAGGGTGGCTTGAGCGTTGATATCGGCGTTAAGGCATTCTTACCTGGCTCTCAAATCGATTTACGTCCTGTTCGCAACATGGATGTTTACATCGGTAAGAAGTACAAGTTCAAAGTTATCAAGTTCAACAAGAAACGTGGTAACATCGTTCTTTCTCGCCGTGCACTTCTTGAAGAAGAGCGCGACACTCTCAAGTCTCAGACTCTTGACACTATGAAAGAAGGATCTATCGTAACTGGTTCTGTAAAGAACATCACAGACTACGGTGCATTCATTGATCTTGGTGGTATGGACGGACTTCTTCACATTACAGATATGTCTTGGGGCCGCGTAAAGCACCCTTCAGAAATCTTAAATGTGGGTGATGAAATTCAAGTTAAAGTTCTTAAATACGACTCTGAAAAAGAGCGCGTTTCTCTTGGTTTGAAGCAATTGACTGAAGATCCTTGGGAAAATGTACGTGCAGAATACCCAATCGGTAAGAAGCTCAAAGGTAAAGTTGTATCTTTGACTGATTACGGCGCATTCATCGAGTTAGGTGAAGGCATTGAAGGTTTGATCCACGTTTCTGAAATGTCTTGGACAAAACGCGTGAAGCACCCATCTCAGGTTGTTAACGTTGAGCAAGAAGTTGATGTTGTTGTTCTTGATGTTGACACAGAAAACCGTCGCATCAGCTTGGGCATGAAGCAACTTCAACCAAATCCTTGGGTTGAATTGAAAGAATCTTACGCTCCAGGAACTATCATTGAAGGTGACGTTAAGTCTGTTACTGATTTCGGTATCTTCATCGGTATCGAAGATGGTATCGACGGTCTCGTTCATATTTCTGACTTCTCTTGGACTAAGCGTGTGAACAATCCTTCTGAGATGTTCACTAAGGGCCAAAAAGTTCGCGCGGTTGTTCTTGGTGTTGATATCGAAAATGAGAGATTCTCATTGGGTATCAAGCAGCTTGAAAACGATCCTTGGGCAAACATCGAAGCTAAGTATGCTATCGGCACTCAGCACGATGTTAAGGTCACTAAGACTGCTGACTTCGGAGCATTTGTTGAGCTTGAGTCAGACATCGAAGGTTTGATCCACATTTCTGAACTCACTACTGAAAAAATCAACACTGTTGAAGATTTCGTAAAAGTGGGCGGAACTGTTAAGGCAGAAGTTATTTCTATCGACAAAGACGCTCGTAAGATCGGTCTTTCTTCTAAGCTTGTTAAACTCCGTGAATCAAAAGCGGATGTTGATGACTATGTTAAGAAAGCAACTGCTACATCTAAGAGCACTTTCGGTGATATTTTTGCTGATCAGCTTAAGGGCTTAAAAACAGACAAAAACTAATTCAACGCATCAAAGCGAAGAATGACAGAGGGAGGCCAAAAGCCTCCCTTTTTTATTGCCCAAGACTAGCGGTTAAGAGAACCTATTGAGTGAAGTTAGAAAATCACCACAGGAAATCAGGTAACCACTATGAAACGATTCTTAATTATTATTTCAATCTTAATAGCTGTCGCAGTTGTTATTCGTCTTGCTTCTTCAGATAGTTTTTGGGGAGAAAGTGAAGAAAAAATATCGGCAACAAATGCTATTCTTCATCTCGACATGAAGGGTGTTATTTTTAACGGTAAAAAGTTTTTAAAGACACTTAAGAAGTACCAAGAAAAAACAGAAATCAAAGCAGTGTTAGTGGAAATCAATTCTCCTGGAGGAGCTGTTGGACCTTCACAAGAGCTTTATTCAGCGCTCAAAAATGTGCGCGACAACTTAAAAAAACCTGTCGTCTGTGTGAGTTCTGGTTTGGTAGCAAGCGGTGGTTACTACGCCTCTTTGGGGTGCAGTCAGTTGATCGTGGCGCCAGGGGCTTTGATTGGCTCTATTGGTGTGATTATGGAGTTTGCTAATCTCGAAAAACTTTATGATTGGGCTAAGATCTCTCGTTATACGATCACATCTGGAAAATTTAAAGATTCAGGCGCAGAATTTAGATCCATGCGAGACGATGAGAAGCAACTTTTTCAGAGTATGATCGATGAGGTCTATCAGCAGTTTAAGTCTGCTGTTGCTGCTGAACGGAAATTGCAAGCTGAAGTGTTAGAGCAATACACTGATGGGCGTGTCTTTACCGGAGAAACAGCCGTTAAAGCTGGTTTTGCCGATAGTGTTGGTACTTATGAGGATGCCGTCAAAGTTGCAGCAAAGTTGGCAAAGTTGGGAGATAATTACGAAGTTTTTGAAGTTCCAAAACGTAAAGTTTCTATTTTTGATTTAGGCGATAGCGGTGAAGAGGACAGCCTTAACATCGTTACTGATATGGCTGATAAAATATTGAACTCAAAGTCTAACATGAGTGCTGATATTGGGGCGCAGATGATAAAAAAACTTTTGCGAACTGAATTTTTAAATCAACCTCTCTACTTAATGCCTGGCACTTGGTAAAATGGCAAAAAAAGTTCTCAATAAAAAGAAAAACACTGCTCCTAAAAAAATCACTAAACAAAAGCCTTCTTTGAGTTTAGTGGCAAAGGGTGTGGCCAAAAAACAAATTTTTGGATCAGAAAAAGAAGGTTATGTTTGGCCCTTAGAGCGAGATGTTCTTTGTCGACCTGACCGCATGAAATATGTACGACGTCTGATCCCAGTTGAAGGCTGTGTTTTTTGTCGGGCTGCTGAAAACAACGTGCAACTAGAAACTCTCTGCGTGCACCAAACTTCGCACTCCATGGTGGTTCTCAACAAGTTTCCGTATAATAGTGGGCACGTATTGGTCATACCAAAGCGCCATTGCGGCGATCTCACCGAACTCAGTTCGGAAGAGTATTTGGATTTAATGGATCTTCTGAAAATGACCATGGCGGCACTCAAGGATATCTATAAACCAGGTGGTTTGAACGTTGGTTTAAATCAAGGAGCCGTAGCTGGTGCCGGCATACCTGAGCATTTACATTTTCATGTGATTCCACGCTGGGCCGGTGATTTGAATTTTTTCCCGTTGATTGCAGAGACCAAAGTCCTAGTAGAAAGTCTCGAGCAGACTTTTGAAAAGATTCATTTATACTTTAACAGCAAATAGGATTGGTTATGAATCGTGTACAAATGAACATGGCAGTTCCTCTCACTCCAGTGGTTAAAATTTTACTTTTTGCCACAGTGGGGATTTGGTTTTTCTTGCAAGTTCTTTTAGAGGGTTTTGCTAAAATTCCATTTACAAGTATTTTTGGTCTTTATCCTCATCAAGTATTGTTTGATTGGCATATTTGGCAGGTTTTTACTTATCAATTTCTGCATTCTAACTCCGTCACACATATTCTTTTTAACATGCTCATGTTGTGGTTTTTTGGGGCAGAACTTGAGCAAAGATGGGGGTCACGTTTTTTTGCGATCTACTATCTTATGAGTGGGGTTGGAGCCGCGCTTATTTATATTTTAGGCATGGCAATTTATGCAGCTGTTACGGGGGCGCAGGCGGGTCTTTATATTCCGGTCATTGGTGCTTCGGGTTCTGTCTTTGGGCTCATGTTAGCCCATGGACTGTTGTTTGGTGAGCGTATTATTTATTTTTTCATGCTCTTTCCAATGAAAACAAAGTTTTTTGTATTGATCATGGGGTTGGTGCAAATTGCCTCGATGATGACTTCGAGTGTTGCCGGAGGGGAAGTGGCTTATTTGGCGCACTTGGGTGGCTTGGTAGCGGGTTTTATTCTGCTTAAAGGCCGTGGTTACTATATGGAGCGCGAGAGTAAAAAGCGTGTGGCTAAAAAGGGTCGTAATTTACGTTTAGTTGTCGATAACGAAAAGAAAGACGCTGACAAGGGGCCACGCTACTGGAACTAGTGCTGGAAATTTTAGCAATTTTTTGATAATTTAGCCGTATATAAGGGAGGAATAATGGATAAAAATATGATGAAGCTTAAGTGGGATGTCCGCATGATCGAAAAAAACCTCCAAACAGGAGTGATCACTAAGGAAGAATACGAAAAACACCTCAAAGAGCTACCTGATCTTTCTAATAACGTTGAGCAAGTGGATTTAGAGAATAGTGACGACGAAGGTCAGATTCACTAGGAACTGCTCCCTTTAATTGTTGCTCGCAGTTTTACTAAAAAGTGTGAGGCCAGAAAGAGCCAGATCTGCAAAATAAAGCAGTCTGGCTTTTTTGTTGTTTTGCGGACAGTCCGAAAGTGTTGCCGTTCTAATTTTGAAATGAATTTTAAACTAGTTATTTCCAGTTTTGGGAAGCTGTTGAAGCAGCAACAATTAAGTGGAGCAGTTTCTACTGAGTAGAGATTGTTTGTGGTGCTGTCGTCGATGCCAAACGATCTGTAGCTGGCACCCATTCTTCACGCACGATCTTGTATTGTCCATCTACTTTACGAGCGTAGAGGGTCTTAACTCCATAATCCGTGTGTTTATTGGATTCGTAGCGCTGTAAGGCCTTTACAATCAACTGATCGTTATGAATCAGGATATATGGCTGATAGATGTGCACATTGATATAAGAGTAGATATTTTTTAGATTTTGTTTGTGGCGGCGCCAGCCTTTAAAGTTAAAGCCCGGAGCTTTAAAGTCCTCATGATAGTAGCTCATGTACTTATCAAGATCCATGGACTGCCAAGCTAAGCGCCAGTCTTCTAAGTACTGAGCAATTTCTTGGCGACGTCGTTTGTGCTCAGCAGCAGAGATGTATTCAATTTGATCAAAAATCAAAATGGGTGTTTCTCCAAGCTTGATATAATCAGCAACTTTACGAATCACTTCATTACGTACTACAACGCAGCCACGAGATCCTCTCGTTAGTGGAACACTGTCAGGAATAGCATGCAGCCAAATTCCATGACCTGTTTTGCCTTCGAGTTGGTCAAAGAAATTAGGGTAGTTGGTTGTAAATGCCAACTCGCCGTAGAGATCAAATGGGATTTCAGGTTGGTTGAGGCGCTTTTCTAAAAAGTAAATACCTTCAGGTGTTTTGTGATCATCCTTTTTAGTTTTATTGCCATTATTTTTACCAATGTCAGCAGTCCACTCTTCAACTTTTTTGATGTGTGCGCCTTCGCGTTCGTAGATGGCTAAAGTTCTTTTGCTTTTATCGACAACTAGAACATACTTAGAAAAGGCTTCTGTCTCAGAAATCGATAACAGATCTGCAGGAAATAGTTCTTCTTCATTGGCTTTGAGAGCTACCGGGATATTTTCAGTGGAACTTTTATCGGCATTGGCAATAGAGAGCCCCAGACCCAAAATTAGGGGCACACCGAGGTATAAACCTATCTTCGCAACTGTAAAAGGTTTGCTCATTGGTTCCATTATCACCGATAGGTATCGGTCGCTGTCAAGCAAAGCTCAAGTCTTGTTCAGAAGTTAGACACTATTTTGCAACTTTGCAGTTGTTAAAAATTAATCAAATCTGAGGGGGTTAAGCTCTGGTCTAAGGTGCCGATAGGCTAATAACACGACTAAAACAGAGGAATTTGGCACTATGGCAGAAGAGGCTAAAAAAGACGAAAAGCCCAAGAACACTGGTTTAATACTTCAAATCGCATTGGCGGTGGTAAATCTTGGCGTTATGGGTGCGGGAGTGTATATGGTTTACGCTTCAACCTTGGGGTGGAAGCCGCCAGTTATTACCGAGACTGATTTGGCTTCGCAAGCTCAAGAGGCCTTAAAAAATACACCATTTGAATCTGAGCCTTTGATTTACACTTTAGATAAATTCACAGTGAACTTAGACGGGGAACCTAAGCGTAGCGTGCGCATCGAAGTCAACTTAGAGATGATGGGTGAAGATGCCTTTGAAGAAGTTATGCGCCCAGATAATAGGGCTAAGGCACGAGATCGCATTTTGCGTATGCTCAACGAAAAGAACTTTACAGACTTGGAGAGCATTCAAGGTAAACTTTTTTTAAAGAATAAAATTGCGAATGAGATCAACTCGCTTCTTAAAGACGGTGTGGTCAAGCAAGTTTACTTCTCTGATTTTGTAGTTCAATAGGTCCTATAGACAATGGTCTAAGAGTGCAGGCAAGGATTATTTGCCTGCATTTTTTTTTGCGGCATACTGAAAGCCTATGAAAAAAATTTTATTATCACTTTCTTTGGCTCTAAGTTTTAACCATGCCCAAGCTCAACAAGTTGCTCAAATAACTCCACCACGGGAACCAATTCCAGATGTGATGGGAGCCATTACAACAAAAAATTTGCAAAAGTTTGACGATCTTAAAATCAACTTACCAGTAACTCGATTTGTTTTGGCAAATGGAATGACGGTGCTGCTTCTTGAAGATCATAGCATTCCCATGATTTCGTATCACACATGGTATAGAGTTGGGTCTCGTCATGAAAGCTCTGGAGTCACCGGAGCTGCTCATATGTTGGAGCACATGATGTTTAAGGGCTCAAAAAAATATGACGGCAATGTCTTTGATAAGACACTGGCTGAGAATGGTATTACGAATAATGCCTTTACGACTTATGATTACACGGGTTTTTATCAGAATCTTCCAGCTAATAAGTTGGAACTGATGATGCAGTTAGAAGTGGATCGTATGAGCGCTCTATTGATCCGCCCTGAGGATTTACTCAGCGAAAAACAAGTAGTAGCTGAGGAAAGACGATGGCGTTATGAGAATCAGCCTATGGGGCTTGTGCGTGAAGCTTTGATGGGAGCTCTCTTTAAGGGTTCGAGTTATGGTTGGCCTGTAATTGGTTACATGGAAGACATCCAAGCTTATACATCCGAGAAGTTGAGATTTTTTTATGATAATTATTATGGACCCAACAATGCAGTGTTGGTACTTGTCGGAAACTTTCAGACGAAGGATGCAAAAAAGCTTATAGAAAAATACTACGGCAGTTTACCCGTCAAGCAGGTCCCCGCCGATAATTTTGTGACTAAAAAAGAAATTAAAGGTCCTCGTGCCGAAGTCATCAAACATGATGTGCAAAATAGCAGCTACTTGTTTGCTTTTCCAACAGTACCTCAAGGGCATGCGGATATGTATGCTCTAGATCTTGCCAGTGTTATTCTTGGCGGTGGAAGTAACTCACGACTTTATAAAAAAGCTGTTTATGAGTCACAAAAAGCATCATCTGCCTATGCCTATCATTACTCATTAGGGCGGGATGGAATGTTTGCCGTTGGTGTCAACATGTTGCCTGGGCAAAAAGTTTTAGCTCTCGATGGTATTGTTAAAAAAGAAATCGAAAACATGAGACAAAAAATGGTGTCAGAGCAGGAATTGGCTTCTGCTAAAACGATGGTGATGAAGGGATTTGTGGACGAGCTTACAACCATGGATGGCAAAGCGCGTGCTTTAGCAACGAGTGAAATTGTTACTGGTTCTTATAAAAATATGTTTGAAGATCTTGATAAATATCAAAAAGTGACTGCCATGGACATTCTCCGAGTCATGGAAAAATACATCACTCCAGAGGGGCGAGTACAAGTTGAACTTCAGCCTCAAAAGAAGAAATAAGGTACAAACCATGAAGAATATTTTCTTTCAAACAGCTTTAGTTAGTTCTTTGAGTTTTGCTTGTGCTCAAGCTCCCAAATCGGCAACCACGGCGATGCCGTCAGATCTAAAGGGATATCAAGCGTGGTCCTCTAAAGAGGTGAGCTTTCCGCCGTTGAAAAGTGTGACTTTGGATAATGGATTGAGAATTAATTTTATCTATGATGCTACTTTGCCACGAGTTTCATTTTCTTTGATTACTTTTGCAGGACTTAACGAAGAAAAACCAGAGCAAGCGGGTATTAATGCTCTGACTGCCTATACGATGAGTGAGGGGACGCAAACCAGAACTGCAATTCAGATCAACGAAGCTCTGGGGCAATTGGGAACGGAGATAGATATCAACCCAAGCCACGAGTTCACTGAATTTAATTTGGACACGTTGAGTACTACCAAACAAGAAGCTTTGGATATATTTGCAGATATTATTTTAAATCCCAAATTTAATGACAATGATCTCAACCGTATTCGCAAAAATTTAGAAGCAAGTATAAAAAAGAGAGTGGATAATCCGGGAGCTTATGCCTCTGAACAGATGCAGCAGTGGTTTATGGGTTCGCACCCCTTTGCGCGCTCATTGGAAGGATCTTTAGAGACACTGGGCAAACTCAAAAGGCAGGATCTGATCAAGCACTACTCCGCGTGGTATCGACCTAACAATTCGGTGTTGTCGGTGGTGGGTAAGTATGATGCAGAATTTGAAAATGTTGTTAAAACTGTATTTGGCTCATGGGTAAAAAGAGAAGAGGTCAAAACTAATAATTTATCTCAATTAAATTATCCCAAAGAAAAGACCAAGAATGTTAAGAAGAGCAATCTCAAACAATCTGAAATTCGTATGTATTTACCAGGAGTTCCAAGACGTAGTCCTGATACCATTTCTTTACGACTAGCAAATGAAATATTAGGGGGAAGTTTTTCTTCACGTCTCAATCAAAAAATAAGAGGCCAGCTGGGGCTGACTTATTCAATTTACTCCGGTTTGCAGCAAGGAAAGGATCTAGGAACAATCCGAATCAGTACTTTTACAAAAAATGAAACTGTGGATAAGCTTGTTGTCGAGTCAAAAGCTGTAATCAGTGAGTTTTGGAAAAATGGTATAACAGAAACAGAATTGCAACTTGCAAAGCAACTGATTATTGGTCAGTTCCCACGAGTTTTGGAGACTTCAGATCGTATTGCCTACAACATTGTAGTTCTGGATTATTTTGGTGTAGATCCTCACTCTTTGACGACTTATACAACACAAGTCGAAAAGACGACACTTAAAGAAGTGAATGAAGTGATTAAACGATACTTCAATCCTGAGACGCTTTATCTTTTGACGCTGACGCCATAGAATTGAGGTGCTGAGGTCTGACTCCGTTGAGAACAAGTATTTACTCAGCACTGAAGAGAGAGGTCATCGAAATCACACGACACTCTGTAGTGGTCGTGATTAAGTAAAAAAGATAAGAACTGATCATGTAAGAGAAAAGAAAAAGCCAGACAGCAAGTAAAGCAGTCTGGCTTTTTTATTTTTTAGAAGACTAGGAAGCAAGAAAGTGTGCTACTTCTTTCTTTTGTAAATAAACCAAGCAATGCCTGCTGCGATAAGCATTAGAGCAATGATAAGTGGAGTGTTGGAGCCTTTTTTCTTTTTAACGAGTTCGGCACCCATCATATCGGCGGGCATAGCACTGCCAATGGCGCTACCAAGAGTTTCGCTGCCGGGCCTCATGGTGCCCATATCAGGGCGAGCCAAAAGATTTTTAGAAGCGATGACTTGTAAGCTTTGAATGGATTTAAAGAAGTCAGCACTGTATTTTGTGTAGAAATCTTTGTGTGCTGAGAAAGTAACCAAAATTGCAATCTGCTCTTTAATGGTGGCAACATAACGAGTGTAATAATTGGGAACTTCACTCCCAAGGTGCAAACTATCAATCCATGCTTGGTTATTAATTTGAATATTTTTGGCTTTATATTGAACTGCAGAAGTAGCGACACCCCCTGACTTAAGGTTCACTGTCATGGGTGTGTTGAGGTGCGATTCATATTGTGGAAAAGAATCAGTGGGGCCAACTTCTTTTGCAGTCAAAATAATAATGGCTTCTCGAGATTCGTTATTGTTCTGACTGCGACAAACCCATTCTGTTTGTTCGAGGTTGCAGCGCCATGAGTCGGGCATTTCAAATGAGATATAATTATTGCGAAAGACTTTGGCCTGAGCCACCGAGTTAAGCAGTATAAAGAACAGAAATATATTTTTAATTAAATTCATATAGCCTCGCCATTTATTCTCTTTTAGATTAAAGGCAGTGAGACGGAGAAGCAAATGAAGAATCTATATCAACTCCAGACTTTTGTAACAGTAATCAGTGAAGGTAGCATGACAGCGGCAGCGGATAAGTTGTATTTGACTCAACCAGCAGTGAGTCAGCAAATCCGCAACCTAGAGGAAGATCTAGGAGTTGAGATTTTAGTTCGTGGAGTTCGTCAAATCAAAGCCACACCACAGGGTGAAGTTTTGTTTGAACATGCCAAGAAAATATTGCAGTTAGTGCAACAAGCAGAAATCGCGATAAAGTCTATTGGAGCAGAGCTGAAGGGTGTCCTCAGGATTGGCACTTTAAACTCCATCGGCATTCATTTGATGTCGCCAGTCGTTAGCCGTTTGATGAGACACAACCCAGAGTTGTCTTTAAAAATTGAATATGCAAAAGGTGACGAGTTGGTAAAGGCTTACAAAAAAGGTTTGTTTGATGTGCTCATCATGCCAGATAGTGAAAATGAATTTAGTGAGAAACTTGAAAACAGTGAGAAGAAATTTCTATTTAAAGAAGAGATGTGGTTGATCGCTCCAGGCAAAGAAGCTGGGTTTCCATCACAAATTCATTTTAAAGATCTTGGTAGCAGACCCTATGTCAGCTTTCAGGGAGAGTTTCCTTCATTGAATAGAACACTAGCAGATAGAAGTCAGCAGTCAGGAATTCAGTTGCAACCCGTTTTTGAATCGGCAAACGTGGGCACATTAAAGAGAGTTATAGAGTCAAATTTAGGTTGGGGATTTTTGCCTGCTCACTCTATTAAAAAGCAAGTGCGCTCTGGGCGACTTTCAAGAGTTCATATCAAAGATTTCGATTTTGAACTTGATTTTATGTACTACAGTAAAAAGAACAGTGAAAATAAAATGCTCAATGATATTTTCTACCAAGTTCTCTCTCAATCAGATCGAAGCAGTTAAGTTTTTGAATAAAAAATACTGATGCCTCATTTTTTGAGAATTCGGCGAGTCATTTAAGTTACGACTAGTTTGAGTGAGAAATTGAAGAGCTTGGTTTTGAACCAAGCTCTCTCATCATAATCGATTATGGGCTTTTTCTTTTTTTCATTTCTTCTTGGCTATTTGTCAAATAAATTGATTTAAGTTGGCGAGAGCACAGATCAGCAAATTAAATAGTGTGATGTGAATCCCAATCTACTTACGGACTTTTTAAAGCTAAGCTAAAGTAGTCGAAGTGTTATTGTAAAATCATTGAATTATATTACGCCGACTATTAAACATAATATTTCTAAATCTCTGATCTTAAACAAACGACTCAAATTGAATTATCAGTCATGAGGTCTTCCTCAAAAAAAGTAATTTGTCCTTAGCGAGCTAAGCAACTCCAACTCGGGGCTCATCATCCTCACAACAACAAAACCCAAGGTTCACTCTGCCTTTTTTAAATGCCGATACCCCCCACCACTAGAGAGGG
>JBKHVM010000020.1:0-35338 GCA_046570065.1 Bdellovibrionia bacterium | reverse complement strand
TAGTTTTCGTATCAAATAACTCAAGCACTGAAGCTATTATTGAGGGTTTAGACTCAGGAGCGGATGACTACATCGTTAAGCCATTTGTGCCACTTGAGCTCTTGGCGCGTGTGAGGACTCACCTGCGCTTGCGTGATTTGCACGAACAACTTTATGAAGCTAATGAAAAGCTAAAAGAACTTGTGGATATTGACGACCTTACAGGTCTTTACAATATGCGTTCGCTCTATCAAAAACTTGATTTTGAGCTGGAAAGAGCGCGACGGTATGGTCGCGAAGTGGCCGTGGTCATGTTGGATATGGACCATTTTAAATCTGTTAATGATGGACACGATCATTTGTTTGGAAGTTTTGTTATAAGTGAAGTAGGAAAAATCATTAAGGCCAATACTCGCAATATTGATATTCCTGCACGATATGGTGGTGATGAGTTTTTAATCGTGTTGAGTGAGACCTCTCATGATGGCGTTATGATGTTTTGTGAACGACTGCGTTCAGCGATTGAGAACACTACTTTTGTGAACGGAAAAGACTCCATTAATTTAACCGTATCTTTGGGTTTTGCTGTGGCAGGATCCTATGAGAAAATTGACTCCAAAGATCTTGTACGAAATGCCGACCATGCACTCTACGATGCCAAACGATCCGGGCGCAACAGAGTGTGTTTTTATAGCCGTGATCCAAAAGACAATGTAACAACTTTACCCGGTTACAAGTTCCGTAAAGGGAAAAAGGCTGCAGGATAAAATTAGGCTTGCCAGACCTATTAAAATCTAACAAAACAGAAAAATGAAAATCAGTTCAAGTGCTCAAAAAGCGGCCATAATCTCTTTAATCGTTAGTGTCATTGTTCTTTCTCTTAAGTTTTTAGCTTATGCGATGACAAAATCCTTAGCCGTGTTCTCTGATGCTACTGAAAGTATCGTTAATGTCCTAACGGCATCCATTGCCTTATGGATTATTCGTTTTGCAGCAGCACCTGCAGACAAAGAGCATCCCTATGGGCATGGCAAAGCAGAGTATTTTTCTGCTGTTTTAGAGGGAGGAATGATCACCTTTGCCGGTGTCATTATTGTTATTGATGCCGTGAAGGCTGTTTTTAAGGGCGTAGAGTTAAGAGCATTAGAGAGTGGTTTTGCTGTAGTGGTTGTTGCAGCTTTAATTAATCTTGGATTAGGGCTTTATTTGAAAAAAATTGGCGAAAAGCAAAACTCAGAAGCTCTGCGCGCGAGTGGCACCCACGTGCTGTCGGATGTTTGGACCACTGCAGGAGTTATGTTGGCCTTAGTTGTCGTTCACTTAACAGGTTGGACAATTCTTGACCCCATCGTAGCTATTATTATTGGTGTCGCGCTGTTGGTTTCTGGCGGTAAAATTATTCGCAGGTCCATCTCTGCCCTCTTAGATGAAGTTGATCAAGAATCTCTCATAAAGATCACTTCTAGTTTTGCTAATAATCGTTTGCGCGGCATTATTGATATTCATCATTTAAAGGCTATTCGTTCAGGAAACTTTCATCATATTGATGCTCATTTAGTGGTGCCTGAATATTGGCAAATTTCAGAAGTTCACCAGTTATCTCACGACTTTGAGGCTGCTGTGGTAAAGCACTATGGTGTTGAAAGCGAGATTGCTTTTCATTTAGACCCATGCAAGCGCCAATATTGTCGCTACTGCGATGTTTTTGATTGCCCAATTAGGGGTGATGAGTTTAAAGAACTGAAGAAATTTACAGTTGAATCACTTACGAGCGGGCCGGAGTCTAATTAATATGAGTTTAAATCCTCATCAGTTTATTCCTAAAGATCATCCTCTTTTGACTCCAGATTGGTTCGGAAGACCGCGTAGGCAAATCAATGTAACAACGGCATTGCCGCGCCCAACAGAATACACTAAGGCCCTAAATGAAGAGTACAAAGATGTGGCCTTTGATGAACTGAGGGCTCCCTTTAATAAAGGGAAATGGCGTCAGGATGTTTTTAAGGTTCAGCCAGAGGCTCCTTTAGATTTAGAAGTTGGTACTGGCAATGGATTGCATTTTGCGTGGTACACCTATAAAAATCCACAAAGAAATCTCGTAGGCTTAGAGCTCAAATACAAACCACTCATTCAAAGTATTCGTCGCGCAAAAAATCAATGTAGCAAGAATGCAGCTATCTGCCGTTTTCATGCGTTTAATATTGATCTGCTATTTGAGAAGGGTGAATTGGATAATGTATTTATCCACTTTCCTGATCCTTGGACGACTCCTAATAAGCCTAAAAATCGCTTTGTTTCCAGGGAGAATTTAGAAATACTTTTTGAATTACAAAAACCAGGGTCTTTTATTGAATTTAAGACGGACTCACGTGAGTATTTTGACTGGGCCTTAGAAGAAATTAAAAAGTCAAAATATCAGACTGCTGGATTGTCTTTTGATTTGCATAACTCTGAATTTGCCGAGGGTAATTTTAAAACTGCTTTCGAAAAGATCTTTTTGGCGCAGAAAATTCCAATTAATTATATCAAACTTATCAAAGCTTAGTATTGATTCACCAATAGCTAGCATCGATTTCAATATCACCAAGGATAGAAACCTGACAGCTGATGCGGTCATTGCCGGAGAGTTTAAATTTGACCTTCAGAAACTCTTCGGTTGGATTGGCAGGGGTTAGGTATTCTTTTCCGTTAACGATAGTTATTCTGCACTTTGCACAAACGCCATCACCACCACAAGATGAGGCCACTGGAACCTGATTTTTTAACAAAACTTGCATTAAATTGTCGCCTAGTTCGCAAGTTATTTCTTTTTGGGTCTTTGCAAATTTGATTCGTGGCATATATCCCTATTGACGCACTACTTTTTTAGGGGCTGATGATGAAAAACATAATCGTTCCTGTTATCTTCATGTAGTTTAATGATTTGAGGTGCAATATGGAACAGCAAAAAATTGAGAATGTGATAATTATTGGTTCAGGTCCTGCTGGTTTGACAGCAGCAGTCTACACTGCGAGAGCGCGCTTGGAGCCGCTGATGATCGAGGGTGAAGAAGCTGGTGGTCAGCTTATGATTACAACTGAAGTTGAAAACTACCCTGGCTTTGAGCATGGAGTTACTGGTCCAGATTTAATTGATACCATGAGAAAGCAAGCCGAGAGATTTGGCACACGCTTTATTACCAAGAATGTGAGCAAAGTGGATTTTACTGCGCGTCCATTCAAGGTTTGGATCGGCGATAAGTTACATTTAGCAAAAACAGTTATTGTTAGCACAGGTGCGAGCGCTAAGCTTTTAGGGCTTCCCTCTGAAAAGCAATACATGAGTCGCGGAGTTTCTGCTTGTGCAACTTGTGATGGTGCATTCTTTAGAGACCAAGAAGTTGCAGTCGTAGGTGGTGGTGATACGGCAATGGAAGAGGCGCAGTTCTTAACTCGCTTTGCAAAGAAAGTTTACGTGTTACATCGTAGAGATTCTTTTAGAGCCTCTAAGATTATGGCAGAGAGAACACTTAAGAACCCAAAGATTGAAGTTATTTGGAATACCGAAGTTCTTGAAGTCATGGGCAACGGTAAAAGTGTTACAGGTTTAAAATTAGGCTCTACAGTTGATAGCTCGACTAAAGACCTAACTGTAACAGGTTTGTTCATTGCTATTGGACATAAGCCTAATACAGATCTTTTTAAGGGCATTTTAGACATGAATGAAACAGGTTATTTGCTTACTAAGCCTGGTTCTACTTATACTAACATCGAAGGAGTTTTTGCTGCAGGAGATGTGCAAGACCCTTATTACCGTCAAGCGATCACAGCGGCTGGTACAGGTTGTATGGCTGCAATTGACGCTGAGAGATGGTTAGAGTCACAAGGACACTAGGAAGTGTCATAACAAGGATGTTATGAAAGATAAGAAGCTCAATACTCGCGATTTAGTGAATCGTATCGAAAAAATCACCAAGGCTCGTATTGCCTCTCAAGAAGTTGTTTCTTTGGATGCATTTCGAGATGCAAAAAATAAAATCGAACCTAAAGTGATTTTGGTGATCGAAGACGATGAAACGATGAGAGCTTCCTTAAAGCGAATTTTGGACTCCGAAGGTTATTCTGTGAAGATGGCTGCGGATGCCGCCGAGTTGACTCATGTGCTTGATGGTGACCCAATCGATTTAATTTTAATGGATGTGGGTTTACCTTGGGTCAATGGTTTTGAGTTGGCTGAAATGCTTAAAGAGCACAAGGATCTAAAAAAGATTCCGCTTATTTTTGTTTCGGGTAAAGCTTCTGACGAAGACATGAAGAAGGCATTTGAGATTGGTGCCGATGACTACATCAAAAAACCATTCGACATAGAAAAACTGCGCAAGGCAATTAAGACTCTCCTGGCTGCGCCTTAACTCGTGCGTTTAATACCATTTTGGTAGTCTACGTAAGCCTTAAGAAGCTCCTCGAGTTTATTTAGACTCTGTTCATCAGCATCAATAAAGGTCAGTCGTCTGGGATCTGTTAAATCTCCAACGACTTTTCCTTTAAAGAGCAGTCTGCCTCTACGAATATCTGGCTCAAATCTATTGATTATCATGAGATCAAAAGGGGTCTTAAGGTAGTGCTTAGGAATCTCATCCTCAAGAAGAGTTCCTGTCATTGAAATATTCTTGGAAAAAGTTCTAAATGAACCTTGTTTATTGATTAAGACAATTTCAATTTTAAAATTATGTCGTTGTGAATGCCTGCGATCATCGCCATTAGTTTCGACAACAGCAGTGACCTCATCGAGATTTTCATGTGGAGCCTCTTCGTTTTTAAGAGGTTTGATTTTATTGATTTTTGAAATATCTAATTCATTGCCATGAAAGTCGTTGAACCAATAACCATAATCTTTTTTCTGTTGAGGTTTTGGTCGCTGATTAACATCTATCTGAGTAAAAAGTTTTGAGGCCGCCTGTTCCGGAATGGACACTCGCGTTGGTGAAGTTGGTTTTTCCGAGGGGGCTTCTTTCTTGATTTCGGGTCGCACCTGAGGGCGTGGAGGGTGTGCTACCACAAAATAATTTTGATTTGTTTTTAAAAACTGTTTGAGATTGCTCCATTCAGTCCAACCAGGAGTCCAAACAAAAATATTCTCAAGATCTTTCATTTTAAACTGCAAAAGCATTGTCTGAGCTTGCAAGAGTGAAAGCGGCTTGGTCTGCTGCTTTGTCTGCACATCATAGAATACCCAAATTTTGCCTTCTGCCTTCATGAAATATGACCTCGATTTATAGGGATCTTATCGGTCAAAATCTTTAAGTCTTGAATAAACTTGGAAAGCTAAGAGTGTGGTAACAGCACTAAGGTCTAGAGCATAAAAATAGGGCCTGATCTGCACGAGATAAGGCCCAGTATTGGGATAAAAATTAAGCCTTTAAACAGCTCACGATATGATCTTTACCGCAGCTCTTGAGGCTTGGCTCAGTCTTGCGGCACTCCTCAGATGCGATAGGGCACCGAGGATTAAAATTACAACCATCTGGGGGGTTGATAGGGCTTGGTACGTCGCCAGTTAAGATAATTCTCTCGCCCTGACGTTTTGGATCGGGAACAGGAATCGCCGAAAGAAGTGCTTTAGTGTAAGGATGTTTAGGTGATTTGTAGAGCTCTTCTGCATCGGCCATTTCTACAATGTGACCCAAATACATCACTGCAACTTTAGTAGAAACGTGTTCAACAACTTTAAGATCGTGAGCGATAAAAATATAAGTTAAGCCAAGCTTTTGTTGAAGATCCATCAAAAGGTTAATGACTTGCGCTTGAATAGAGACATCGAGAGCAGATACGGGCTCGTCACAAACAATGAGTTCAGGATTTACAGCTAAAGCTCGTGCAATTCCCACTCGCTGACGTTGTCCTCCAGAGAACTCATGAGGATAACGAGAAAGATGCTCTGGACGTAAGCCCACGAGATCAACCAATTCACGCACACGATCTTGGCGATCTTTAGCGCTTTCATATAACTCATGGATGATCAAAGGCTCTTCTAAGATTGAGCCAATTGTCATGCGTGGATTTAAAGATGCAAAGGGATCTTGGAAAATAATTTGCAATTTTTTGCGCATTTCACGCAACTCATTGCCTTTGATATCTGTGATATCTTTGCCTTTGTAATAGATTTTTCCTGAAGTCACATCATGAAGACGGATCAGGCATCTGCCTAAAGTTGATTTGCCACAACCTGACTCTCCAACGAGGCCAAGAGTTTCCCCTTTTTTAACTTCAAAAGAAATATTTTGAACAGCTTTAACCGAAGCAACTTCACGGTTAAGAATGCCACCGTAAATAGGAAAATTTTTGGTGACGTTATCAACTTTTAATAAAACTTCACTCATGAGTTCACCTCAGAAGTTAATGGGTGGTAACAAGCAACTTTGTGTGAGCCACGGAGATTTTCAAGCGTTGGCATTTGTCGGCCACAATCAGCCTGGGCTTTGGTGCATCGTTCTTGAAAACGGCATCCTTTAGGCAAGTTGTACAAACTAGGTACCAATCCAGGAATAGTTTTGAGTTCTTTTAGTTTGCTGCCGGTTTCAAAGTGAGGAATTGAGTCTAACAATCCGCGAGTGTAAGGATGTTTAGGTCGATAGAAAATATCCTCTACCGTTCCGTATTCAACAACTTTACCCGCGTACATCACAACAACATCTTGGCACATTTCAGCCACCACACCGAGGTCGTGGGTGATAAGAATCATTCCTGCGCCAAAATCTTTTTGTAAGTTGCGCATAAGATCCAAGATCTGAGCTTGAATGGTCACATCAAGAGCTGTGGTCGGTTCATCTGCAATGAGGAGAGCCGGATTGCAGCTAATAGCCATAGCAATCATTACTCTCTGTCTCATGCCACCAGAGAGTTGGTGTGGATATTCATGGAATCTTTTTTCAGGAGCTGGAATGCCCACTTTTTTGAGAATCTCAATGGCGCGTTCTTGAACTTGTTGTTTTGTCAGCCCACTCTGGTGAAGCGCAATAGCTTCGGCAATTTGATCGCCAATAGTAAAAACAGGGTTTAAGGAAGTCATGGGCTCTTGAAAGATCATGGCAATTTCATTGCCACGAATCTTACGCATTTTTTCATCGCTCATTTTTAAGAGATCTTGCCCTTTAAAGAGAATTTGTCCGCCAGTAATGGCGCCGGGCTTTTGAATCAAACGCATGATAGAGAGTGAAGTGACTGACTTTCCGCAACCAGATTCACCAACGATGCCAAGAGTTTTACCTTTTTTAACGTAAAAACTAACGTCATCCACTGGAGTGATAACTCCATCATCGGTCTTAAACTCAGTCTTCAAATTTTGAACTTCTAAAAGGATATCGCTCACTTGAGTTAGTCCCCCTGTTTGTAAGATCCCACTTTATATAGTTCGGCGCGTAAAAAGGGTATTAAAAATTGCTCATTTTGAAGATTTTCAGGGTGCGTTAGTAGCCGAACTTTTTAAGGGCTTGAGGCATATGATCATAGTGTTCCAGCACTGCTTGGGCCCCTAGCTCTACCAAAATCTTGGCGTCGGTATAACCAAAGCCAATAGCCAAGGATTTGGTCCCAGCTGCAACAGCAGACAGGATGTCGGGGCGCCCATCGCCAATCATAATGGTGTGTTGGGCTTGATATTGAGCTTTTTCCATCATGCGGTAGAGGGGGAGCGGGCTTGGCTTTTTTTCGCTGAGTGTGTCAGCCCCAAAAATTTCAACCCAAGCATACTGAGCGAGCCCCAAATGTTGGATGACTTCACGGGCGGGGCGTTCATTTTTATTGGTAATGATACCGATGGGTCCATCCCAACTATCAAGAAAATTCTTCACACCTGGAAAGACCTGAGTGTGGGTGAACATTTCGCGGTCATAGGCCGAAAAGAACTCGTTTTCTAGTTGGAGCTGCAATCGTTCGTCATTACTATTTTCTGGGAAAAAATCTAAAAGCAGCTTGCGAAGGCCATCCCCAATATGCTCCACAACTTTTTCGTGCGCAATGGCGGGCTTGTTATGGTGATTGAGGACCCAATTAAGGGCCACGGCAATGTCTTTTGCTGAATCAATGAGAGTGCCATCGAGATCAAAAACGAGTAAGGGTTTCAAAATAAAATCCTTTGTCCATTAAGAAGACATTAATACTTGCACAGCTTTTAGCCTTATGCCAGTTATTCGGCATGCGCCTAACAGAAAACACAGATACACAAAATTATATTGAATCTCTCATTGCTGATGAAACAGAAGCCATGTTGTTGGCGCGAAAATATGCTGTGGAGTTGGGTTTGGATCGTATCAGCCTTTCAAAAAGTGAGGGGCAAATACTTAAAACACTGGTTCAAATTGTACAGCCACAAAAAGTAATTGAAATAGGGACTCTGACGGCACTTTCGGCACTTTATATCGAAAGTGCTCTGCCGCTTGGGGCAAAGCTTTGGACTTTAGAAAAAAATGAAGAACATATTTTTCGAGCAGAAAAGGTTTTGCAAGCACAGGGCCTTTCCACTTTGCGAGTTGAAATTGTTCGTGGTGATGCGCGACTGACGTTGCAGGAGTTGGTGACACAAGGTCCTTTTGATATGATTTTTATCGATGGCAATAAGGCTGCCTATATGGACTATTTGCTGTGGGCTATTGCGAACTTGCGCAGTGGTGGAGTGGTGGTTGCCGATAATGTTTTTCTCTCTGGTGCAGTTTGGGGCAAAAGCACGGAGCAGAGATTTAGCAGTAAACAAATCGAAGTGATGAGGTCTTTTAACCAAACTTTGGCTGATCCCACAAAGTTTACTGCAGCGCTTTTGCCAACCTATGAAGGCTTATTTGTTGGCATAAAAAAATAGGCTTCTTCTTTCATTTCTACCGAGTAGAGGGGGCTGATCTCGTTGAGAGGTGCTAAAAGCCAAGTCCACTCATCAAGTTTTTGAAAAGAGTTAAAATTAACAGGATAGGAGCCGCGGTAGGTGATTTCATTGCGGGAATTTCTATAAGTGACTTCTCTATCTGTGTAAACGAGGCAGGGAATATTTTGATTCTCGAGCCACTTGAGGTGAGTTTCTGCTGAAGTTGTTGCTAGCTTGTCTTTTTGTTCAAGAGTGAAGGTTTCCTGGTTGTTTTTTTCGACAATCGTCATGGGAGTCAAATGCAATTGCGAGAGAATGTTCGCAGAGACTAATAAATCGGTACTAATCTTTAATGGGCTCACACCTGCACAAGCCTCTAACAAATCATCATAATTAAAAATTTGCTCTAATCGATCTAAGACTCCAGTGATATCAAAAGCAATCAATTCTACTTTTTTGTGTTTTTTAGCCCAGCTTACGATGTGGGGTGGGTGAATTGCATCCACTAAAACAATTTTTTCAAATCGTTTTAACAATTCATCTTTCGGGTATTCATGCAAATGGGCACTACCAACAATAGTTAAAGAACGAGCCTTGGGGAATTTCGTAAAAAAATCATTATACAGATTTTGTGTTTTTTCGAGGTGAGCGTGCCAATTAGGTTTTTGTCTTTGGAACCGTTGCTCAAGTGAAATTGAATGATCAATAAAGTTGTACTTACGAGCTGCTGGTATCAACTTATAAGTGTTGGGTTTTAAGAGTCTATAGAGCAGGCTGATCATAACTTTGTAGCCACGCCGGTTAAGAATTTTTCTACAGCAGGTCGATAGTCATTGGCAAAATCTCTGAGGCCAGTGAGGTGTTCTGCTTGTGGCAGGCTAAGCTTTTGCCAGTCCAAATGAGTGTGAGGTTCAAAAATCTCATCAATATGTTGTGGTTTGATAAGTTTGTCTTGCCATCCACGAATAGAGAGAATTTTAAATCCATGAGGGAACTTTTCAAGATCCGTATGCACATCTTTATGAAGATACGGGCTCCAGCCATATGACATCAGAGGAGCCAAAGCCAATCGTGCAGGAAGAAACTCAAGACCTAATTCGTATTTAAAAAGTTGAAAGGCACCATTGATAAAACGGTTGGTTGGTCCACTATCAGCAATCAGAGCAACAACATCGCTGGCATTTCTTTTTGCAATTGCCTCTATGGCAGAAGCAGAAGGATTAGAGAAAGCAAAGACAATCTTTTTACCTGGAAGTTCATTTAAGATCGATTCTATTTGTTCTGCATAGACATGTTTAGAGCCAAATTTAAATTGTGAAGTGAGTGGGATCTTGCCTTTGAGGAGAGAACGATGATCATGAGCTAGTTCAAAAGCAAAAGCATCAAAACCCAGTTCATTAACAAAACGAATATGGCGCAAAATGTGACGTTTAGTTCCCATGTAGAAGGGCACAAAAAGAACAATTTCTTGAAACTTTTTTTGCGAGGCAGGGTAAAACTCACCTTCGTGGGCCCAGGCTCTCTCTTCGAGATTGTTATTACTCATAAAACCCCCAGTTTTTCTGCACTCTTTGATTCGGTTTTATCAGATTTTAGACAGAATGCATTTCATTTCTATACAATTAAACTAAAACATGGGAATGCTTATGCCTGAGGTGAGCTTGGCAAGAATTGATCTGCAAAAACATTTAGACAATCTCAGTCGTAGTTTTGCATTTTGTATTGCCCAATTGCCCGCAGGGTTTAAAGAGGCAGTTGGAATTTCTTATTTATTGTTTCGTTTTTTAGATACCATAGAGGACTCTGCATGGAGTCACTCAGAAGCTCAGGCGCAGGCCTATGCTACCTTTCGCAAGAATGTCCTAAATCCATTCACTCCACAGCCGTGGAGTGAAATTTTTAAAGCTGCATCTCTTAATCAACACGAAAAAGAGCTTTTACAGGATATTGATCTTTTATTTATTGAATTCTCATCTCTCAATATCTCGGTGCAAAAGATTATCTCCAACGGACTTCTTAGTATGGAGTCAGGGATGCGGCATTTTTCAAACAAAAATTTTCGGCCAAAGAATTTAAAGGAAGTAAATCAATACTGTTTTTTTGTGGCCGGCATTGTGGGAGAGTTGCTTGAAGAGTTATTTCAGCAACATTCTCAACTCAAGGATCGACAGCAACACTTAGTGCCTGCCGTGCACTTTGGATTGTTTTTACAGAAGGTCAACATTCTCAAGGATCAAGTTGTGGATGAAGCTGAAGGTCGTTTTTGGGTTCATGATCGCAACGAAATTTTGCGAAGTTTGCGACTGCATGGTGAGCAGGCCTTTGCCTACCTTCAGTCTCTTCCCTTGGTGCATAGAGGCTATCGATTGTTTTGTGCATGGTCGCTTTTTATTGGTTTGGCGAATTTGCCACTCTATGAGCAAGGATTTAAGCAGAAGAAATCAAAAAAGATGGGGAGATTTAGAACCTTAATTTTGATTGATAGGATCAAAAGAAAAATTGATTTTCCTCAAGAACTGGAAATTGAATTTGAAGGGTACTTTTCAAAAGCGTTCAAAAGTGAGTCTCACATAGATTATCATGAGAGCTTTGAAGATAATGGTATTATAATGAAGTTGTATCAAGGTCAGTTGAGCGTGCCTCAACTGACCCAATTGAATGTCCTTTAATGCTTTTGACCTGAAGATGATTGTGAGCTCCACAGTTCTGACCAATGAGCTGGCTTAACGCTCGCCTCTTTCGTTTCTTGTAGAGCAGACTCAGAGACAATCACTTGTTCTAAAGCAGTTTCAGAAAGAACTTTTCCAACAGCCTCAATAACAGATTGTGAATCGATATGGTGATAAGCATAGATTTCACTCGGGCGACCGCACTTAGAGTGTTTGCGCACAGCAAGTGATTCATGGCGAACGCCAATGATCGAACCAATATTATCAAGCAGACCCGCTTCACCATCGTGAACACTGACTACAGGGATTCTGCGTCCAGCAACGGTGATCAAGTCGCCAGAGGACACTTCACTTTGTTTTCGCAAATAAAGGTTGGCATTGATGCCGAGGCCATTTTTTAGGTAGTCATAATCTGTTTCGTGTCCTTGAATACCCACAAGAAGATCAGGCGAAGTGACAACAATCACGTTGGCGTAAACACCCTTACTGAGAAGTTCTTCAGAAGCTTTGATCGCCTCTGTTGTTGGAGATCCCATAGAGAAAATGTTTACAACGTTGTCTCCAGGCTCGTAACCTGCATATCCACGATAATCAATTAAGAAGTAAGCACCTTTAAGTACTTCTTCTCGTACAGCATCGAGCATTGAGTTTTCATCCATGCTAGCAATGTCTTCTTCGTTAACAGCTCCAGCAACGGGGAATTGTCCACGATGCAATAGGTTTTGGTTGTTTAACTTAAAGCGGGCTTGCTTCTTGAGGTAAGTCGTGAAGTCTTTTTGCTCGACACCACGAGTGACGCCACGGATGAAAACACCTGTACGGCCGACGTTGTCACCAGTCACATGACGTTTCATAGCATCTACTAAAATCCAATCCAACTCTTGGCAGAAGAATGGCTCCCAAGTGATTTGGTTAGGAATTTGAATGTCAGACTTCCAGCCGTGTTGTGCGCCCTCTGGTGAAAGTGTTACGCCCGATGGAGTTCCTACGCAAATAAATGAACTTCTCCAGTAAAGATTGTAGAAGTACTGATCGAGAGCTCTCTTCAAGAAGAAGTCATAAACTGTCATCATGGGAATAAGCGGAATTCCAAGAGTGTCGCGCATTCTGCCGAAAGAACCGACACAAGACATAACATTGCCTTCTGCAATTTCAAAACGAATGAAACGGTCGTTTTCTTCTTCTCCAGGAACGAGGTCAGGCAATTTTGTATCTTTAACACCTAGGTCAGCTTCGTGATCTATTACGACTGGAGCACCAAAGATTTTACCATCCATAGCTGGGTTCAGATTTGTTGATGTTCCAACGTCTGGTGCCATGGTAAGCATCAACTCACCTAAGAGCTTGAATGGCTTTTCGCTATCTGTAAGTGCCTTTTGTTTTTCACTTAAATTTTTATCTTCAAGAGGAGTGTTGGCAATACGAACAAGCTTCGCAGTGAGCTGACCTAACATCCATTGTACATGAGGATAGGATGTCATTTTTGTGTTGATATCTAAAGTGCTTGGGATTTCACCAAAGCGATGCACGGCTTCGGCAAAAAACTTTTGGTTCTTAGTTTTAAGAGCATGCTGAGCTTGAATTTCTTTGTGGAGCTTATCTCCTCGCTCTTTTAAGAACTTCGCTTCAGGCGTGCTTGCCGCAAATCTTTCAAAGAGCTTATCGCCAGAAATTTTTTGCGCTTCTCTTAGTGCCATGACTTCATCTTCAGTGACCATAGAGTTGTGGTTTCCTGGAGCGGCAGCAGAGCGTAAGCCCCATCCTTTTAAGGTGTGGGCAATGATAATGGTTGGCTTACGCTTAGACTCTTTAGACTTGAGCATTGCATCAGCCATTGCCAACATGTCGTGGCCACCAAAGTCTCTAAGGGCTTCGAATAGCTCTTGATCAGTGATGTTATCCAAGAATTTTTTAAGTTGAGAGAACTCTTTGGAGATTCCCTTTTTAAGAGCTTTCATGTCTTGCACGAGAAGAAGAGACTGCAGCTGATAATCTTCGAGATCTTTCTCTAGGAACTTTTGGAAAAGATCTCCACCTGCTTTTTTAAACAAGTTCTTACGTTTTGAACCGTGACGTACTTGGATTACTTCCCAGCCATTAGCTGCCATTGTTCTCTCGATACGATCAGCATCGGTTCCATCCATGATCTTTTTGTTTGTGATGCGATGGCCGTCTAGAGATTGACGGTTGTAATCAACAATCCAAGTCAGATTGCCAATTTCTCGTTCTGCAAAATCAGGTACGGCCTCGTACATTGAGCCTTCACGGAATTCACTGTCACCAGAAAGAGCCCAGAAGTGAGCATCTGGAACTTCATATCCGTGTTCGCGCGCGTAACGATAAGCCAATGCTAAATATCCCGCATTTACAGGTGGAATACCAACAGATCCTGAAGGAAAGAAGTTGTGATTATCAGAATCAAACACAGAGTGATAAGATTGGAATACAGGCTCGCCGTTTTTTGAAAACTTGCGGAGGCCCATCATCGCAGTATCGCAATCTTCTTGAGAGAGTTTGCTCAGATCATTCTTTAAAAACAGCTCGAGTAAATAGTTGTAGGAGTGATCCGTTGGCGAAGCATGGGGTTTATTCGCAATGTGATCAAAGCCAGTCTTTACAATTAAATGTAGGGCACCCATGATGTGTAGAGCAGAAGCACTTGCTGCTGGATGGCCACCAATTTTTGGATCACCCTTCTCTTTGTCACTACGGTGATTGGCTTGATAGATCATCTGGGTAGCTAAATAATGAGCACGTTTAGCAATGTTTTCAAGGATCTCGCGATTGAGGTTCTTAAGTGCGGAATTTTCCAAGTGGTTTCTCCTTGTAAAGTTCGGGCCAAACTAGCACTCAAAGGCCAGGCAGTCATCATTTTAGCGCTATGCATAAAGAGTTATGACTCTAGTACGAAATCCCAGCGGATTTTGACGGTTCCATCGCTCTCGATGAGACCTTTTGGGGGATTTGGGAATGGGGCTGCGGCACGGAAAGCCTCTATAGCAGCTTCATCGAGATCTCTGACGCCAGAATCACTGAGAATTTGTACTTTAACAAGTGTTCCAGCTTGATTGAGCACAACGATGACTTTGGTAATTCGATCTTGATTGGTAGCTGCGGGGGCGCGCCCTTCCTTGAATAACTTGCTAAGTCGGGCGCGGACTTCGCCTTCCCAATGTTGTGAGAGCTGTTTGCGGATGCGATTGTAGTAAGAGTAATATTTAAACTCACGTGTATTGAGGAGTGTTTCTAAACCCTGGTCAACATCCCTTAGATAGTCATCGGTGCGACTGACTTCACCTGTTCCCTTTTGGCCATTCTCGCCGTTTTGGCGAGGGAGGTTTTTTTCTTGTTCACGCTGTAAGCCTTCATTGGGATCATAGCCTGCAAAGAGATTGGGTGAAGATTTTGTATCTTTAGAAGGCTCCTGTTTTTGGTTGATTTCAGAGCCAGTGTCCCCAGCTTTTTTAGTATTCTTGGCATTTTGAAACTCGCCACGTTCTTTTGCAACTGTCTGCTTTTCTACAACTTGGTTTTTTTCGCTCAAGAACCGAGTGTCTACGGCTTTGTCAGTTGGATTTAGATTTTGATCTACAAGTTGTTGATATTTAGGTTTGGTGCGAGGTTCTTGCTTTTGTGCTGTTTGTGTCGGAGGAAATTGAGGCTCCTCGATGAGATCAATGGTCACAGCAACATCTTTGTTTGGAGCAGGACTAAGGGCCTTGATCCAAGTAGTGCTAATAAAAAATAATGCGTGTCCCACAACTGAAATGATGACTGCATTTTTTAAATTCAATCTAGGCATAGATCCCTCAGTGGACTTATCGGAGAGGGAGATGGAGGATTAAGGAGAAAATTAAAACAATTTAGAATTCAGACTGAGGTCTTGTTTGACTGTCTAGAGGTGAGACGTCACAATATCAACAGTATGAAATTTGATGCATGGTTTGTTACAGATAAGGGGCTTTGGCGTGAGTCCAATCAGGATTCTTGTTTAATTAACAAGGAGCTGGGGCTATTTATTGTGGCAGACGGAATGGGTGGTCATTCTGGAGGCGAAGTGGCTTCTAGTTTGGCAGTTGAGACGCTTGAGAAGTTCTTTTTAGATCAAGATCTAAAGCAACAGGACCCTCGAGATCTTTTGAGCCAAGGGTATCAGGTCTCAAGTCGAAAAATCTATGATATGGCAGCCAATGAACGTCCAGAACTTGCTGGTATGGGCACAACCATGGTGGCCGCTTATTTGAGGGGCAACACTCTTTACATCGCAAATGTGGGTGATTCTCGCTGCTATCTTTTTCATGAGCCCTACTTGTGGCAGGTTACCGAAGATCATTCCTTGATCAACGAACAATTAAGAGCGGGATTGATTACAGAAGATCAGATCAAAACCATGGCGGGACGTAATGTTATCACTCGCAGCGTGGGATACGAAAGAGACGTATTGCCAGACATCATAGAACGAGAAGTGCAGCCAGGAGAAACTTATTTGTTTTGCTCGGATGGTCTTTCGGGCATGGTTGTCGATAATAAAATAAACGAAATTTTGATGCAGAACTCTCCAGCTAAAGCCGCGCAACAGTGTGTTGATGCGGCGTTGGCAAATGGTGGGGATGACAATGTTACTGTTTTGATATTAAATTTTCCGAAAGAGTAACAGAGTTAAAAATGAAAGATCAGCGCAAAATCACACTTTTTATTGTCAGTAACGAAACGGGAAAAACAAAAAAACTCGTGTTGCCGACGGCGTGGCTTAAGGCGGGTGTCTTTTTCTCGGGTTTGCTGGTGGTTATTTTAGCTGCAGGTTTTTTAGATTATTTTGGACTTCTTTTGCAGGCCATTGAAAATAAAAAGCTCAAGGCAGAAAACGAACTCTTAATCAAACAATTCCAAGTTGTTGAAAGCAGAGTGAGCACTTTAGAAAACTCGCTAGAAAGAGTTAAGAGCTTTACCACTAAGTTAAAACTGATCACTAACATTGATGACCAAGATCGAGTGACTAAACTCACAATGGGCGCTAAGCCTTCACCGGGGCAAGAAATTGCTGACTACCAAGATATGGAGAAACGTCCATCACCTCAAGAGCTTGCAAAAGATGATAGCTTTTATGCTGGCGAAAAGCCCCTGAATCCTATTAGTGGTGAGTTGGCAGTTGAAGACTCACGCAAAGACTATGCTTCTTTAGTCGTGCGTATTGATCGTGCTGTTCAAGAAACTCAACTTAAAGAACAAAGTGTTATTGATTTGTGGGAAGGTCTTTCTGAGCGACAGGCGTTGTTAAATGCGACTCCTAATATTCGTCCAGCTCGTGGTTGGCTAACTTCTGGTTTTGGCTATCGTTTGTCACCATTCACAGGTAAGCCGGCATTGCATGCGGGACTTGATATTGCTGCAGCTCCAGGATCTCCTGTTTTTGCTCCAGCAGATGGCCTTATTATTTTTGCAGCTTATGATGATACCTACGGAAAGCTTGTGTCCATTGATCATGGATATGGAGTTACGACTCGTTTTGCGCACTTGTCTCAATTTTATGTTCAGGTTGGCCAGCGAGTTTCTAAGTGGGATGTGATAGGTGCCGTTGGAAATACAGGTCGCTCTACGGGGCCACACTTGCACTATGAGGTCAGGGTTAGTGGGACACCGGTGGATCCAGCCAATTACATATTGGATGAATAAAAAAAGCGGGCTTTCACCCGCTTTTTTTTATTTAGTTCATTACTGAGGCACCAGGAAGTGGGCAGCGTAATGTCTTCATCTGTTTTGCTACGATATTAGCTTGTTGCTGGAAGCCTTTTTGTACCAATGTGTCTTTGGCAGCATCGATAACTGATTTCTTATAGACAGTACCATCGATCTGGCGCGTACCTCGGCAGTACATAGATATATCGCGGTCAATCTTAGGGTCAATCGTTCCATCGATAAGGTCACAGAAGAATTGTGTAGCACCAAGGTGATCCACTGCTGCTGACCAATCAATCCAAGTTGACTCTAGATATTGGCAAGCCAATTCATGCTCGCGAGTGCCTACTGGCAAATTTTCGATAGTAAGGGTTGCTAATTTGTCAGCAAGATTGTTGTCTTCCATTTGCTTTTTTACTGAAGCTCTCGCAAATTTTTTAGGATCTTCTTTAAATGCCTTTGCAGAGTCAGTTAAAGTCCACGCAGCATTTCTCAAGATTTTGAAACCGTTAATAAACTGAGAAACCGCCATGTCATGAGCAGATTTGGTATGTTCTAACCAAGCTAAAACTGGAGGGCGTCCAAAGGCGAAGCTCACGTTACGTCCAAAGAGACCTGCTTTTAGTATGCGCATTCGCTGATCTAACTCAGATCTATTGATGATGGAGTTATCTTTAGCGAGTTCTTCCATCGCCTTTTCAACACGACGGATAGTAAGTTCTTCCATTCTCAACTTTGTATACTGAGTTTTCCAAGTGCGGTACTCTGCGGATTCATTTAGTTTCTTTTCTAAAAGATCTTTTTCGCTAGCAACTACATTCTGAGTGAGTTGAACAGCTTGGCGAATACCACCAATCCAAGAGCGGCTTACAGAAGCGCAAGACTTAACTGCAGATTCATCCGTGATGGCCTGATTTGCGAGGGTCGAAATTTTACTTTGAGAATTTGTATTCAAAGCCTTCAAAGTTGCAACTTGAATCTTAGAAGCACGCTCACTGGTAGCAGAAGCTTTCTCTAAGTTCACGAATACAGTCTGAGGAAATTTCTTTTCTTGCGCTAATTTGTAGAGCTCTGCACCGATCATGCAAGTCATCATTTCATCTTGATCAGCAAGATTTTGTGCATCTAGTTCGCGAAGAGCGTCTTTGTCTGTTAAAAGTTGTGCTTCGTAAGGTGCTAGGCTTTTTTCGACAGAATCTTTAAGGCTCAAAAGATTTGAGAGTTCTTTAGACGGCTTTGCAAAGCGAGCATTGTACATTTGCATATTCTTTTCGAGCTCTTCGGTAATCTTTTCGATTCGACCACTTTGTGCGAGCTGCATGAATCTTACTTTTTTGGCGACTTTGATAAATTGACATGTATTTTCTAAAACAGCTTTTCTGTGTTCAGGACGAGTCATATCAAGAGTCCCTTGATCGATCATCTTGCCCATTACAGAAATTGCGGAGCTCGCGACAACCCCACCAATAACGTAAGGAAGAGCCGGTGTTAGAGCTGCGTTCATTGAGACCGCTAAGAGAGCATAAGGGGAAAGTCCATTAAGAATGTCATTAAATGCTAAAAGTGCCTTTCCAGAGGACATCGTCTGGCGGCCACAATTTGAGTTAATAAAGGTATTGCTTGAGAGAATTTCGCCTAAATTTTGAGTGGCTGAAATTGCTGCAGCTACTGTGGCTTCGATTTGCTGAACATTAACTGCAGAAGCATCTGTTATTGCGAGGCTCCCGTTGAGTGAAGTAACACTATCTCGAATCACTTTAGTGTGTTGATCAATAGCTTGCGAAACAGGTTGGTTAGAGCACTCTTGAGCCACGCGAACTTCGCGAGTGAGGGCATCAATTGCCATGATCAGTTCTTGATGTGGTTTGTTTTCAAAAAGAGGACAAGAATATTCATCTGGTACGTTGGCTGTATTCATCTTTCCAGCAGTAGGGGCATTAACCCTTGGTGGCTGGTAGCTGCTATTATTACCGGAGTTGTTATTACTTCTACTATTTCTAGAGTCATTGCTGCCTCCAAATGATGGTGAGTTATCAATAGGAAAGAGTTCAGGTGCTCCAACCGCAGCTCTAGACTGTGCAAAACTTACTTGGGCTACAAATAAGGGAAGGATGACTATTGTGTGGGTCAAACTTTGGACAGCTCGTTTTGTGCTTGGTAGTTTCATAACACCTCAACTGTAGAAACTTTCGTCTCTTTGAAAAAATTTGCAGGTTGTGAAAGGCCAAATCAAAAATAATGTGGTTTCACAAGCTTTGTTGAGGGTTATGCAAGGAGTGGTCCAGAAAAATCATCTCAAATCGAATCGGCTTTTTGAGTTCAAAAACAGTGACTATAATTTGGACAGCCCTCACTTTTTTTGCCAATGGGAGGGTGTAAAAACCAACATATACCCTTTTGGCTTCATTTTAGTTGGTATGAAAATTGGAAGTAAGGTTGAGTATGAAAACGAGTGTCTTTTTGGCTCTATTTTTAACTCTCTCTCTACCCCAGATCTCTGCTGCGGAGGTTAAGGGTAAGAATCCTGTATTGAAGAGTTACAAAAAAATTGAGATTCCAGTAGACACTGTGACTCCAAAGATTTCTAAAGAAGTCGTGGACCAACTTGTCCCTAAAGATATCAACGCAGAGACAAAGTCGACAACAGTGGTTGCTAAGATTGCCGATCGTGGATTTCAGTACTGGTACAATAACTCTGGAATTAAAGAGACAGCTCTAGGTAATGCTGTTGAAACAGCACAAAACAAACTTTCTGCTGATGTGGAAATCCCTGGGGAAAGCAACAACGAAGTGAACCATAAGTTTTCATTTAAAGTGGAGGCTTTTCAGGGCTTGGCTAAGATTGAATATACGGGCTGGTTAAAAGCTGCGATCAACTATGATACTTTTAATACCTTAACTGATATCCAGCTAAAAGAGTTGCTCTTTGCTGACAAGAACTTTTACGTCAACCACCGCATCGGTTCCTCTGAGAGTTTGAGCAGTGTGGGTATGAGTTGGAACTGGTAAAAATCAATTTGGCATATTACTGCCAATGTCCTTGCGAAACTGCATCCCTTTAAAAGAAATTTTATCTATCAGAGAGTATGATTTTTTAAGAGCTGACTCGATACTGTCTGAAATGCCGACCGCACCCAGAACTCGTCCCCCTTCAACTGTCCATTTTTTATTTTGATATTTTATACCAGAGTGAATGGAATAAGAGTCTTTTTGATCTGGTAGTGGAAGGCCATGTATCTCAGCTCCCATAACTGGAGTTAAGGGGTAGCCTTCGGAGGCGACTACCACACAAGAGGCAAACTTACCTGGTGTGATTTTAAGTTCAGAAATTTTTCCATTGGCGAGAGCCATTAAGAAAAGATTAAGATCACTTTCGATGAGGGGCAATAAGACTTGAGTTTCTGGATCCCCAAGACGCACGTTATATTCAAGTACTGAGGGCTGATCTCCTTGAATCATCAAGCCCACAAATAGTACGCCTCGAAATAGTAAATTTTCAGTTTGTAGCTGTTTTAAGGTTGGCAGAATGACTTGCTCTTGAATATTGCGTTCTAGAGTAGAGCTAATTTTAAGAGGAGCCACAGTGCCCATACCCCCAGTATTTGGTCCTAGGTTATTATCTAACAGTCGCTTGTGATCTTGAGCTATGGGCAGTGCTTGATACTCAACTCCATTAGTAAAGATTAGATAAGACAGCTCCCATCCTGAGGTGAATTGCTCGAGTAAGGCTTGAGTCCCTGCTGCCCCAAATATTTTTTGCTCGAATAAGTCTTGAGCTGCAATTTTTAGTTCGCCCAAATCTGAGCAGATAAAGACACCTTTTCCCGATGCTAGGCCATCTGCCTTGAGGACATAAGGAGGTGTGAATTGATTGGCAACTGCAAGACAAGAATCGACTGAGCTTACGATTTGTGCTTTCGCTGTTGGCACTCCAGCCCTCTGCATAAACTCTTTGGCAAATACTTTTGAGCCTTCAAGTTTTGCGGCAGCTTGGCTTGGACCCACGACTAAAATTCCAGCCTCACGTAGTTGATCACTAAGCCCATCGACAAGAGGTTGTTCGGGACCAATAAAAACATAATCAATATTTTTGTTTTTGCAGAGACTAATTATATCAGCTACTTGAGATGCTAGAATGGGATGGAGAGTTGCTTCGGTGATGGCGCTATTGCCAGGAAGTAAGTGAACCTCAGTAATGCTGGAGCATCTACGTAAGGATTTTACAATGGCGTGCTCTCGACCGCCTTGTCCTATGACTAATACTTTCATCATATACCTCAGCTTGTGGTGCAAAGCTCTTTGACCTTTAGATGTCCCCAACTTAACCTGAAGCCCTATGGAAAAGATAGTTTTTATTTCAGGCAAAAGAACCCCCTTTGGAGCATTTGGCGGATCTCTTAAGGATATTTCAGCAACCGATTTAGGAGTAGCTGCTGCCAAAGCGACTCTTGAACAAGCAGGCCTGAGCCCTGAAAAAATTGAACATGTTATTTTTGGTAACGTTGTTCAGTCAGGACCCGACGCTGCTTATTTGCCTCGACATGTGGGATTAAAATTAGGTGTCCCGCAAAATGTGGGAGCTTATGCGGTCAATAGACTTTGTGGCAGTGGTTTCCAATCTTGGGTCAACGCTGCACAGATGATTCTTCTCGGAGAAGCACAAGCTATCTTGGCTGGTGGTGTTGAGCAAATGTCGCAAATTCCGTTTGTTGCTCGTAAAGTGCGTTTTGATGGTTTGCGCATGGGAAATTTTGAATTAGAAGATCTCATGACCGCCGCCCTCACGGACGCATATGCAAAAATGCCAATGGCAATCACTGCTGAAAATCTTGCGGTAAAATACAATATCACTAGAGAAGAGTCAGATAGTTACTCTATTCAGTCTCAGCAGAGATTTGATGCGGCAGTAAAGCGTGGTGATATTGCGACTGAAATCACAGCGATGACAATTGAAACTCGTAAAGGATCAGTAGTCGTAGATAAAGATGAACATCCAAAGCCTGATTCAACACTGGAAAAATTAGGTACTCTAAAACCAGTATTTAAAAAAGACGGAATCGTCACAGCAGCCTCTGCATCTGGAATTGTTGATGGTGCCGCTTGCTCTTTGATTACGAGCGAAAGTTTTGCTTCGCAAAATGGTTTAAAGCCTTTGGCAAGAGTTGTAGCATGGGCTTCAGTTGGATGTGATCCAACTATTATGGGAATCGGTCCCGTGATGGCAGCAAAAAAAGCTTTAGCGCAAGCAGGACTCACCTTAGATCAAATGGATCTTGTCGAAGTGAACGAAGCATTTGCGGCTCAGTATTTATCAGTAGCAAAAGAGCTCAAGTTGGATAATGCGCGTTCTAATGTTAATGGTGGAGCTATTGCTGTAGGTCACCCACTTGGAGCTTCTGGCACTCGTATCATGAACCACTTGGTATATGAGTTAGGTCGACGCAAAGGAAAGTATGCACTTGGTTCTGCCTGTATTGGTGGTGGCCAAGGTATTGCTGTGATTATTGAAAGACTATAATTAAATGTTACGGTTTTTATTAAGTGTTGCTTTTTTCTTGGGGGCCTGTGCACAACCGGCCCTCAAGCATTCAGAGACTCGACAAACTTGGCCTAGTCGTGGCCCTTCTGCTGAGTTTCCCACTCCCACGCCACCAACACCTCTGACAGCTCCGTGGATGAAGTGGGTTTCTATCGAGGAACTTTCAAAGTCCTTACCTCAAGAGAAAATTGCCGTGGGTTTTGATATAGATGATACAGTTTTATTTTCAAGCCCCGGTTCGTTTTATGGTCTTAAAAATCAAGATGGTAAAAATAAGACGAATAAGTATGGGGACAATCCCCATCGTCAGAACCAGTTTTTTAATGATTGGACGGATATTCATGATGCTTATTCAATGCCAAAGTATGTGGCTCAAAAGCTGATAACACTACACTCACAACGCGGGGATGATATTTATTTTATCACTGCTCGACCTTATACTGGCAAAAAAGAAAAACTGACAGAAAGATTAAAGAACTTTTTTAATCTGAAACAGATTAACCCTGTTGTTTTTAATGGTTTTGAAAAACCAAAATCTCAGGCTCTAAAAGAACTCGATTTGAAAATTTATTATGGTGACGCTGACTCAGATATTAAAGAGGCTCAGCAAGTTGGTGTTAGGCCAATTAGAGTTCTAAGAGCCGTGAACTCTAATGATTCTCGTGAAGTGAATTATGGTATGTTTGGTGAAGAAATTATACCAGAGTCAGATCGCTAGACTCAGGGTCTAGCGAATCTCTTTTAAAATAGCGCTGCACTCTTCGTATTTTTCTGGGGCGACGTAAATTCTATCTATAATACGTGCGCCTTCATAACGCTCAAAAATTTCAGTCGATTGGCCAATAGGTGTTGGCTTATCGAAGGGATCGTATTGGTCAGTGACATATATTTGTTGCGCTTTTTCGTCTGGAGTCGCGTGGTACTTGGACAGACGAGTTTTAGAAGAAGCCCAGATAACATCGTGACCTTTTGATTCAAGGACTTGTTTGATCTTTTCAGGGCGAGAGTTTTCTTGAGTAGAATGTAGCTCAATCAGAACCTTTAAAGGCCTTCTCTCTGCAATACGCTGAGCCCAAGTGTTGCTGACACTTGCGAGATGTTCATGCAAGCGATAATCGTTATAGCGACGATACTCTTCAATATCTCCAGGTAAGACAAAAGTGCAGTCTTTAGAAGTTAAATAGCGATTGAGCATTTCTTCGTAGATGATGCTCTTATGATGACAGTACACCATTAAGTGCATGTGATGCCGTGAAATTAAAAAGTCATCAAACGAATAAAGGGCTCTGCGATTTAAAGCCAAGTAGACTTTGTCCTCGTTGCGGTGAAAAGTCATATTCTGAATGAGCCAGTTGCTATCGATTTTTCCGTAATTAGTCCCACAAAAGTAACTATCTCTTTCGAGATAATCCATGCGGTCGACATCAAGCTCACTACTCACAAGTTGGCTCAAGATGGGTCTAAAGTCTGTACCATTGTCGATAAAAAAATCATCAGGGCAGGCGAGGCCCTTATCGATGAGGCAGACAATATGAAGGGGAGTAATATCTTGAAAATGTTTGCTAATGGTTTCGGCAATCCGGCTCTCAGTTACAAACTTAATGGTGAAGTCTTCGTGATTAGCGCGTCTTCCAGAAAAAGTGGTGTTGTGTCCATATTCTTTTTGTTGGCGATAGATTTTAATATCGAGTTCTTCTACGGGGGGCATGACTGTTTCGGTGGTGTGGCTGAGTGGCCCGTGGCCTACATCGTGCAGAAGAGCAGCTAAACGAACCGCATTGCGAAAGCGCTGTTTAGTGGAAGATTTTGAAAAGGGATAAATTCTAAAAATGCTATCAAAAACTTGTCCAGCTAAGTGTCCAACACCTAAAGAGTGTAAATAGCGGTTGTGAGTTGCTCCCGGAAAGCTGAACTCTGAAAAACCAAGTTGTTTGATAGCGCGTAAGCGTTGGTATTCAGGAGTGTCGAGGATTGCCACTTCAGCATCAGAAAAATACATAGATCCATGAACCGGGTCTCTAATTTCCATAGCTATCTCCTTAGGGTGTCATAGTCATAACAAAGGCCATAACTTTTTGCAAACTTGGCAAAAAACTCTTGAGAAATACAAGTGAGATAAGCTAGAACTAAAGCGGGTTCTAGGAGTTTTTGCTTCTGGAAGTAATCAGGTAGTAGGGTCGCTACCTCAATATTTTTATTGAGGTGCTCTATGGAAAAACTCCAAGATTTGCTTTTTATTATTGTTCCCTTCGTTGTTCTTCTCTCTCTATTCTTCATTCTCGAAAAAAAGCGTAAATAGATTGAGTGAAGTGTCTCATGCGCTTGCTTTGCATGAGACACGCAGGCTTTTGCGTTAATAGGGGATTTGCGTCAGATCTATTATATTAGAGATGAGATGCGAAATCTCACTTCTTTACAGGACTTAGGGCTAAATTTGTAAAAAAATGAGACGTATCACTTTAGGAATTTCTAAAGGCGCCGATCAGTTATGCAAGTAGAAGTTTACCCATCGAACCATTTAGGTTCACCGGATTCAAGGAACGAATCTGGAGTCTTCAAGGAGGAGGAGTTATGGGGTTACGTATTAACACGAACACAGCTTCGTTAAACGCACAAAGAGTTTTGTGGGGAACGAAGGCAGGTCTTGATCGCAGCATGGAAAAGCTTGCATCAGGATACAGAATCAATAGAGCCGGTGACGATGCTGCTGGTCTAGCGATCTCGGAAAACCTTAAGGCACAGACCAGAGGTTTAAAACAAGCATCAAGAAACGCCCAAGACGGTATCTCGTTAGTTCAAGTGGCAGAAGGTGCGATGAACGAAATTTCATCAGTGCTTATCCGCTTAAGAGAACTAGCAGTACAAGCAGCTTCAGATACTATCGGACCTGTTGAGAGACAATTCCTCAACGTGGAATACGATCAGCTTGTATCAGAGATCGACCGTATCGCTGAAGGAACAGAGTTCAACGGAACTCAGTTGCTAGCAGGTGTGGGTTCAATCTTAGATTTCCAAGTAGGAACTAGAAATAATCCAGAAATTGACCGTATCTCATTTGATGCTTCGAAAGCAGACGCAAACTCTGCGGCTCTTGGAGTAAACTTGAGTTCAGTTGCAGACAAAGCTTCAGCGCAGAATGCACTGGGTGCTATTGACTCCGCAATTGTGAGCGTGTCAGCGATGAGAGCAGATTTTGGTGCGATTCAAAACCGTCTGCAATCAACAATGAACAATATTCAAGTGTCTATCGAAAATATGTCAGCTGCGAACTCTCGTATTAGAGATGTGGATGTTGCTGAAGAAACTTCAGAGATGACTCGTAATAATATCTTGTTGCAAGCAGGTACATCTGTCTTAGCACAAGCGAACCAACAGGCGAATAATGCACTGGCTTTATTGAACAAGTCGTTCGGCTAAGAGGGGAGTCTTAGGACTCCTCCTCCTTAATGATAATTAAGGACGGATGACTTGGTTACGTGATCTTGATTGATCAAGATCGCCCTCTCAAGCTAAAGCTCGCACTATTTGCGAATGTTGAACCTTATACTTGATCTGTTTCCTGCGCCGGGGTTGCCACTAGGTGGCCCCATTCAATGCAGAAAAAGTTTTGGATGAGGGAGTGAAGAGAAAAATTGAAGAAGATAGATTGTCTGAACACTTTGCACAAAATTGTTTTTTTAAAATAACGATGTATTGGACAAAGAGTTAGCAGAACTTAAAAGTTTTTGTCGTCAGCATTTGAATCGGAAGTTTAGTGGTAAAATGTAGGTGAGAAAAACAAGAAAGAAAAAACCGGAGAATTAAAAATTGCTTTGGTCAATAGCTACAAGAATTGACGACAGGAATTTTTAAACAAATAACCCAGAGGCAGGGAAGCCTCTGATTGCCAAGGTTGGCAGAATTCAAGGAGGAATTAGGTATGCAGGGAGGATAAATGGGATTACGTATATCAACAAATGTGGCATCACTTAATGCCCAGAGATCCTTAGCTGGATCTAACAATGCAATGTCGCGCTCAATGGCAAGATTGTCCTCAGGTATGAGAATTAATCAAGCTGCTGATGATGCTGCGGGATTAGCAATTAGTGAAAATTTAAGAGCTCAAATCAGAGGCTTCAGACAAGCAAATCGAAATGCTAACGATGGTATTTCTTTAGTGCAAGTGGCTGAAGGTGGTTTGAATGAGGTTTCAAACATGCTGATTCGATTAAGAGAACTTGGCGTGCAAGCAGCTTCAGACACTATCGGTGAAACAGAGAGAAAGTTTTTGGATGTTGAATACCAACAACTAAAGCAAGAGATTCAACGTATCACTGATTCCACTGGTTTTAATGGCTATGATTTATTGAACGGAACTGCAGGACAAATTGATATTCAAGTTGGTGTTAATAACGACGCCTTCGTGGATAGAATCAGTTTCAATGCAGGTGCAGCAAACTCTTCTCTCGAAGCCCTTGGTCTGGTAACAGAAAATGTGGCATCAAAAGAAGATGCACAACTTAGCTTGGACATCATTGATCAAGCTATGGTTTCCATCAATGCGATTCGCGCTAATTTTGGTGCGCTTCAAAATAGATTGCAATCAACCTCTAACAACTTGTTAGTGTTTGAAGAAAATCTATCGGCTGCAAACTCACGTATTCGTGATACTGATGTCGCATCCGAAACTGCAGAGATGACTCGTAATAATATCTTATTACAAGCAGGGATCTCTGTTTTGGGGCAAGCAAACAATGTGTCGAATATGGCATTGAAGTTACTAGGGTAATGAAAGTAAACTTCTCCACTCTGAAAGCTTGGGTGGAGAGGTTTTTTAAAAACTGTTTCCTGCGAGAAGCTTTTGACGGCGACCTGAAAAGGTCGCCTTCTTTTTTGTGCGACAAGGCAAAGGATGCGGCGAGTCTAGGCCATAATCATCCTATAGCTTTTTAAAGCTGCTTAATTTCACCTCATTTTCATTTAAAAAATAAGTGTTCCTAGACTTGTGGTCGTGAGATGCCCTTCGGTAGAATGTTTTCAATTATGGAAAGGCAGGATGCTATGAATGAACAAACAACAACAACTCCGGTTCAGGAGAGCCCTGAGAAGCAAAAACCTAAACGTCACCGTCGTCGCCGTTTACCGGCGTGGTAACTACTGAGTATTACGACGAGTGAACTCATTGGCCGCCTTAAATAGGCGGCCTTTTTTTTCGGCAGGCATTTTCTCTAAAGATTTTACCATCATGTTGAGACGGTAGTTTTTTCTAAAATAATCTTGATGGTTATCGATAAATCTCCAGTACAGACCATCAATTTCTTCACACCAATCAGCTTTTTTGTAAGAACTCATTTTGAGCAGATAGTTGGATCCACAAATATATGGTTTGGTGGCAAAGATTCCACCATCACTAAACAGTCCCATGCCATAAACATTTGGCCCCATCACCCAATCACTTGAGTCGGCATACATTTCCATAAACCAGCGATGAACTTCTTGAGGGTGAATCTGCGTGAGATTCATGATGTTGCAGATAACCATGAGTCGCTCAATATGGTGATTGTAAGCCAGACGCTGAGCTTTCTTAATTGCATCATCAAGGGGTGCGCAGCCTGTAGTGCCAGAATACCAATTTGCATTGAGTTTATTGTGGTGATGAAAGAAGTTTTCCTTCTCTTCAACTTCAGAATAATTCTGGTAGATGCCTCGTACAAATTCACGCCAACCAATAACTTGTCTAATAAACCCTTCTAGGGAGTTTAGTGGAATCGACTGAGTTTCTGCAGTTTTTAAAGCGTATTTGATCACATCAGCAGCGGTCAGAAAGCCTATATTCATAAGCGGAGAAAGTGCTGAGTGAAATAAAAAATCTTCCTTAGGGGTGATAGCATCTTCGTAGGGGCCAAATTGCTCAAGTCGACTTTTGCAGAAGTCTTTGAGCCAGAGTTGTGCTTGCTTTCTTGTTGTTGGTATCCAACTCGATTCTAATTGCCCAGGATGATTAGCAAAGTGTTTTTCAACCAACTTAAAAACTTCGTGATCGATATTATCAAATTCGGTAGTTGGGATACTTGGTGCACTTTCTTTCTCTGGCCAGCGCAAGCGATTGTCTTCATCAAAACTGAACTTGCCGCCTACAGGAACTTTGGCATCGGTCATTAAAATGCCAAAGTCTTTTCGTTGTTGCTCGTAAAAGGTTTTCATAAACGGCTTTTTTGTCGTGACTAAATAGTCCTTAAATTTTTGACGAGTCACTACAAACTGTGGAGAGCGTAAAAAGGTCAGAGGAATTTTAAATTCCTGAGAGAGCTTTTTGATTTCTTGCTCCATAAATTTATCTTCGATTTCAAAACATGTCAGTGTTTCAGGAGAAGCGTTGATTAGAAAATCCCGCAAAAGATCAACGTACTTTTGCGACGGCATCGTTTCTTCCAAATGAGTGTAGTGGAGAGAAAATTGAAGCTCGCGTAACTCTTGAGCATAATGGCGCATGCTCGAAAGGAAGAAGGCAATTTTTTGCTTGTGAAATTTGTAATAGGTACAGAGCTCGAAGCACTCTGCCATATAAAATTGGTGGTCTGAGTGGTTCTGTAAAAATTTAGGGTCAAAAAGTTGTGAGCCAAAAATAATGAAAAGAGATTTAGACTTTTTTGCCATGATTTTCCTCAAGTGGTACAGCTAAATCTGAAGAGATCATCATGTCTAAAGTTGAAATAGCCATTTCAATCATGTGACCGAGCTCTTCAGTTTTTTCATTGTCTAACTTGAGGGTATTTAAATCATCTGGCGTCATTTTTTTAAGATTTTTGTAAGAAGACATGATCTCCGAGAGCATTTTGCGCTCGCGCATTCTTAATACAGAAACAATAACTTCAATGAGATTGGGGTTTGAGCGAAAGAGAACTTTGCGACGTGGACCTGCCCCTGTGATCTCAATAACTTTGTAATCAAGTAGATCTTTGATTGCTAGGGAAATCAGAGCTTTGGAAACATTGAGTCTTTTGGCCAAGGTAGTGGCGTCTAAAGGCTCACTAGCTAAAAATATATGTGTCCAAATTTGCCCATGAATTTTCTTAAAGCCCCAATACTCTATGAATTGCCCAATCTGGCATGAGAGCTCTTTAAGCTCAGGAGGTACTTTGGTGCAAGGAATACTGGGTTTTGAATTCATCACTAAAAACACTAACATAAAAGTAAGTGTTTTAAAAGCACCAAAGCCTTTGTTATTCTGCAAGAGATTTTTGGATTTCCTTCCAGACAACAGGGCTGAGGAGGTCAGAGCCGATCATGAGAATAGGCTCTTTGCCCTGAGAACGCCCTCTTTTGACCTCTGAGGGCAGTAGCCCATAGCCGCCCTGACTTTGGAGCCACTCTCGGCGAATCGCCAAAGAGTTTGAAACCAGAATGTGTGGATATTGTTGTGTGTTTTTGTGGTGCAATCGACCGATTTCGAAATGACTAAAAACACCATACTCTTTATTGCTTTCGATAGGCTGAAGACTTTGATAGCCAATTTCTTCGAGATATTTGTATTTTTGTCTGCCGGGTTGTTTAGAACTTAAAATGACATCCAAATTGCCAGACTGAAAGTTGGCTTCAAGCTCGTTGAGGTCGAAAATGTCCAAAGTAATTTTTTTAATCCCTACAACTTGAAAGCATTTTTTTGCAACCTTAAGAGCCATGCCAGTCATCCCTTCAAGGGTTCCTATGCGCAACTCTTCAATCATGTCTTGATTAGAAATATTTTTAAGTTCTTGTGCAAAGTGAACTGCTGATTTTTCGAAAGCCTTTGAGAGTTCAAATGCAATGGGAGTCCAGCCGGATTTTCTTTTTGCCGTACGATCCAGTAAAACTATTTTTAGTTCGTCCTCAATTTTAGCAATGATCCGTGAGAGTTGAGGTTGACTCAAGCCTACATGAGTCGCAGCTGCAGAGAGATTTTTAAATTGCACACATTTAGCCAAAACACTGAATTCATAAAATAGCATCTGCATGACTCAGCTCCTTAAGGTTTTTTTATATAGTTTATAAAAGCAACTAAACCCAAAATAGCTGCAATAAGATAGCCAACCAAGCTCAATGTGGGTAAACTAGTTAATTCAGTATGAGTATTCAGTGATGAGCCAATTATCAAAGCAGCAATAACAATTCCTAGAAATAACAAGTTAAAAGAAGCCTCAAGGCTCTTTTTGAAATCATGAAATTCTTGAATATGAACGCGAGTAGAATATGTTGGGCTATTTATTTTTTTAAGTAAAAAATTGAGTTGTCTTGGAAGTGTCTCTAAAAAAGATTTTGATTCTCGTGCTAATTGACCAGCTTGATCTGCCAAGCGTGTTGGTTCATAACGGTGTTTAACAATTTCTCCGGCAAATTGCGTTGCTGCTTTAAGAAAATCAAAATCTTGAGAAATGCGTCTGCCCATGCCCTCGATAGCTACGATCGATTTAAAAAACATCATAAGCTCGGTTGGTAGAGACAGATTATTTTGGGCAGCAATTGATGAGGATGACATAAGGACTTTGCCTAAATTGACATTTTTGAGTGTGAGGCCAAAGTAGGGAGCAATGAGTTCGCGAAGTTGTTTTGCAAAGACATCCACGTTTACTTGCTCTGTAAATGGAGCCAAATCAACGTATTCATAAGCCATTCTTTCGTAATCTTCTCTTGAAAGTGCAATTAACATATTAGCTATTGCAGCTTGAGTCTTTTGATTTAAACGACCTACTACTCCAAAATCAATAAGCCCTATTCGGTTATCAGAAAAAACAAAGAAGTTGCCGGCGTGTAAGTCTCCATGGAAAAGACCATCGATAAAAACCATTTTCATGTAAGTTCTTAGACCCGTTTCCATGATTTGTTCAGAATTCACTCCGGGCTGGCGTAGAGATTCTTCGTAGGAAAGGGGAATTCCACTAAGGGCTTCCATTGTGAGAACTCGCTCCGTAACCAAGTCCATATAAACCTTGGGAATTATAACCTGCTCGTTATCTTTAAAGTTTTGTTGAAAGCGGCGGATGTTGTTTGCTTCGACAATGAAATTTGTCTCAAGTTCGAGCGTCTTAAAGAATTCATCAACAATCGCTGTTGGATTAAAAGGCCGTGTTTCTGGAACATAGGTGTGTAGAAGTTCTGCTAGAAAATAAAGAACATTAAGATCGTCATTAATTGTTTGAATAATTCCAGGTCTCTGAACTTTGAGAACCACCTCTTCGCCGCTAATTAATGTTGCTTTGTGGACTTGAGCAATGCTGGCAGAGCCTAAAGGAATTTTATCAATAAAAGAAAACTTTTGATAAAGTGAATTGCCAAACTCTTCTTTTAAGACCTGTTCAATAGTTTCAAAGGGTAAAGGTTGAGCTTGATATTGAAGTTTTTCAAATTCACTAACGTAAACTTGGGGGATGAGGTCGGGGCGAGTTGCTAGCACTTGCCCTAATTTTACAAAGGTGGGCCCCAGTTCTTCAAAACTCATGCGCATGCGGACGGGTATAGAGAGCTTTTCAATTTCCGAAGATGCGCTTAATCGCTCTAAGATAAATTTTCCGAGTTTGACCCTTTCGGCAATATTGTGAAACCCATGTTTGGCAAACACACTGACAATGGTGCGAAGTCGAGCCGCATTCTTTAATGTTTTACCAATCTGTTTGCCAGCCGCAATGGGAGTCATAATAAATCCTGTGTTTAGCGTCTTTTCTTTTTAGACGACTTTTGTTTTCGCTTTTGATTTCTGTTGTTAGAAGATTTAAATGATTTTTTTGCTCCAGCACTATTGTTCTTCTGCTTTTGGGGCCGATTTCTTCTGATATCTGACTCGGCATCTTCATCTGGAATTTCAGGCTCCGCTAAGCGTGAATTCATTGCATATTGCAGTTTTCTGCTCAGAGCTGGTTTTTCTTTTAAGGTCTTTTGTACTTTTTCAAACTCTTCGGGCCCTAAGATCATCTTTAAGACCTCTAAGTTTGGTCCTTCACTGGTACGGCTGGATACCCTATCATCACTTCTTTTTGTTGTAGGAGAGGCCCCGCGACTTGATGTCGCACTGTCATTCTTTATAAAGCGAGATCCCCGTTGAGATCTGTCGCCCTTGCTCGTATGAGAATCGCGTTGTGGTTTTTCGGATTTTTCAAACTGAGAATCTCGCGAAGAACGGCTACCAAACTTGCTTCGTGAGTCTTTGTTAGATCTTTTTTCAGACTCAAACTTATTTTCTCTCTTGTTTTCAAATCGCGAAGCTGGTTTTTCTTTTGTACCAAAGGATTTTTTGTCACGATCTGAATGGCGACGAGGTTCCTGACTTCGCGCTGGTTTTCCTTTACCTTTACTGCCCCAAGGCAATTCTGATTTCTTATGGTTTTCTACGTGAATGATTTCAACTGGGACAAAGTTAATTTGACCGAGCTCATGATCCGCAGAGGCAACTTGAATTCTCATTAAGTCTCCAGCAGCAATAATCTTTTTAGATTTTTTGCCGACGAGTCTTAAATTGTCTTCATCATATTCAAAGCGATCATTGCCAAGATCATCTAGCCGCACTAAACCGTCTACATCATACTCGCGCAGGAGAACAAATACGCCAAATTTGGTAATAGAGCTCACCATGCCGTCAAACTCTTCCCCGATAAATTTTTCCATGAAACGGGCTTTTTTGATGGAGTGAATTTGTCTTTCTGATTTGGCAGCCCGCTGCTCGCAAGCCGACAGATAGGTGCCAGCAGTTGCAAGATCATCTTCGCTCATGGAGCGATAGCCTTTGTGACTACAGACGATGCTCTTGAGCGTGCGGTGGACAATCAGATCTGGATACCGACGGATCGGAGAAGTGAAATGAGTGTAGTTTTCAAAACCTAAACCAAAATGGCCCACATTAGTTTGGTGATATTTGGCTTGAGCCATGCTCCTCAAAGTTAAGATATGCAAAATATGAGCTTCAGGCTTTCCTTCAAATTCTTGGAGAGCGCGTGTAAGCCGTTTTTGCAATTTGCCTTCGCCAAGTTTTGTTCGTCCACCAAAGTTCCACAAGTAGCGCTCGAGCAGTCGAATGGCTTCTTCGTTGGGTTCTTCATGAATACGATAAATCGCTGGAACTTCTTTTTCTGTAAAGAATTTTGCGACCGCAACGTTGGCAGCCAACATCATTTCTTCGATGAGTCGATGAGAAAAAAGTCTTTCTGAGCGAATAATGTCGACAGGAACGCCAGCACCATCGATCACGAGCTCTGTTTCTGGGATCTCGAGATCTAAGGAACCTTCTTTAAATCTTTTGGCCATTAAAATTTTAGCCAAATCAGAGAGGCGAATAATATTTTCTTTAACGTGAGCCAGCTTTGCAACTTCTTCTCCGTCAATAATCTCTTGTGCTTCGCCGTAAGTGACACGAGCTTTTGACTCCATTACGGCTTCGTAAAAATCAGAATTTAACAGCTCACCAGTAAAATCGAATTGCATTTCGGCAACAACGCAGAGGCGAGGCACGTGAGGATTGAGCGAGCAGAGACCATTTGAAAGAACTTCTGGCAACATCGGCACGACGTAGTTTGGAAAATAAACAGAAGTGCCACGCTCATAGGCATCTTTGTCTATGGCCGTACCTGGAGCAACATAGTGACTGACATCGGCGATGGCGACAAAAAGTTTAAAGCCTTTTTCATTTTGTTCACAATAGACAGCATCGTCAAAATCTTTAGCTGTGGCGCCGTCAATAGTGATTAGATTCAAGGGTCTTAAATCTTTACGGCCCTTCATGTCACTTTCGGTTGGAACTTCGCCAAATTTTTTGCTCTCAGCTAGTGTTGCAGCTGAAAACTCAACTGGCACATTCTGATGAATTAGCACGCGCTTGATATCATTAAGGGGATCCATAGAATCCCCAATAACCTCTACGATTTTTCCAGAGAAGGGGAGATCGCTATCAGGATAATTAATAATTTCGGCAGCAACGAGCTCTTTGTCTTTAGCGTTCATGCTGTCGGCTATAGGAATGCGAAGATCCTCGCCCCAGCCTTTACCTTCATCGCGAATAATTCCATAAGTGTCATTAATGCGAAAAAAGCGACCAACGACTTTTTTGGATCCACGGTGAACAACTTTTATGATTTCACCACGAAAGCGCTCACCACCTTTTTCTGGATAAACTTCAATTTCAACTTTATCTGAAGTCATCACTCCAGTCATAGAATGTCGAGGAATGTAAACATCGGGATGATCAGGATTATCAGGAATAAAAAAACCGAAGCCATCAGGATGTCTTTTAATTGTGCCAACGAGAGTAGGTATTTTCTTTTTCATCTCTTATAGCTTCAACTTCTCCTCTCTCATAGTCAAGAAAGCAACCCCCACTTCCCAAAACAAAAAAACTCCAAGGCTGCACTCCAGAGCCCTGAGCCCCAAAGGCCTCCAAAGGGCCTTGGCCTAAAACTCTGAGGCACCTCCTTTTGGGGAGTCTGCCTATGTGGTAATACCCCAAGGAACTGCCTCCCTCCTGCAGAGGGCGAAGTGGAGTCTCTACTTGTGTGCACACACTCATCCATGAGGTTAACCGACATCGCCAAGAAATTTACCGCAAGCTCCCACTCTGGCTGGCTACGAAGAGTCCTCTCTGGCCGGGACATCCAGCAAGCGTGATGCGTTCGCCCGTTAGGGCGATGCTGGTTAACTCATGGA
>JBKHVM010000019.1:0-37405 GCA_046570065.1 Bdellovibrionia bacterium | reverse complement strand
CTGCACAAAAAGTATCAACATCCAAAGCGTCCACTTCGATGTCAAAAACATCAATGCCGGCAAATTGTTTAAAGAGAATCCCTTTGCCTTCCATGACCGGTTTGCCGGCGAGGGGGCCAATGTTGCCTAGACCCAAGACAGCTGTGCCGTTTGAGATAACGCCAACTAAATTTCCTTTTGCTGTATAATCATAAACTTTTGCAGGATTTTTTGCGATTTCTTTGCAGGGCTCAGCTTTTCGGTGGCGCAGGCCTTGCTTGAAATGACTTCGATTTTACCTGGTTTTGGAGTGGAATGATAATCTAGAGCTGCTTGTACGTGAGAGTGTTTTTCGTTGTTTTCCAAGTTGTTCTCCTCTGGAATGGAAACTCTATTTCTAACCTTGGTCAGGGTCAACTTTTGTAAAACGTCATGGTAGGTGTCATATGTTGAGAAACAAGACTTATGCTCAAGTTTAGAGCTGGCAGTCTATTTGTGAGTAGAAACCCTATTGAACTCTAGGGGTTAGCAGCGAAGCTTTTGAAATCACTTCATAAATGCGGCGCAATACAAAAGTAAGTCTTGATTCTAGATGTTCCCAATAATTTAAAAAAAGCCTATCCTTTTAGTATCTTAAACCGATAAGTCGAGGCGAATAAAAGGAGTCCTAAATGAAATCACCAAGAGACGTCGTCATAGTAGATGGGATCCGCACCCCCTTTGCAAAATCTGGCACTAAACTCAAAGCTGTACATCCCGCTGAATTGGGCAAAACAGCCCTCAAGCAGTTGTTGCTGCAAACCAATGTGGATGTAAATAGCATTGATGAGGTGATTATTGGGAACACTGGGAACCCCGTGGATTCAGTTAATATTTCTCGTGTTGTTGCCTTGAACTCGGGAATTCCTCAGAAGACTTCAGCATACACGGTGCATCGCAATTGTGCGTCAGCTTTAGAGTCTATCTCCAATGGTTTTGAAAAAATCAAATCGGGAACAATGGATGTGGTTGTCGCAGGCGGTACGGAGTCGATGTCGCAGATGCCGACTCTTCTGCCATCTCGAATTCAATCTATCTTCGATAAGTTGTTTGCAGCCAAAGGTCCCAAGCAGGCTCTACCTCTGTTGTGGCAATTGTTTAAGGCAGACCTCAAACAAATTCGCGCTCTTTTGCAAGGGAATATGCGCGATGAGTACTTTCCAGTGATTTCTGTGATGCAGGGTCTAACCGATCCTTTTGTCGGCATTAATATGGGTCAGACAGCTGAGATTTTAGCTAAAGAGTGGGCCTTGTCGCGAGAAGCGCAAGACCGTTTTGCTCTTCGCTCTCACCAGCGAGCAGTTGCTGCCATCAAAGAAGGGCGTATGAAGGAAGAAATCACACCGCTCTATTTGGCTCCTGATTACAAAGAAATCGTCAGCGAAGATATTGGGCCGCGTGATGGTCAAACCATTGAGGCTTTAGCGAAGTTAAAACCATTTTTTGATAAGGCGACAGGTACAATCACAGCTGGTAATTCTTGTCCTATTACTGATGGCGCTGCCATGGTTCTATTGATGTCTCGTGAAAGAGCCGAAGCATTAGGTTACAAGCCTCTAGCGAGAATTCGCTCTTACGCGTTTGCTGGTTTAGAGCCAGAGCGTATGGGATTGGGACCGGCATACTCTACACCTATTGCCTTAAAGCGCGCAGGCCTCTCACTTAGGGATATCGGGTTGGTAGAGCTAAATGAGGCGTTTGCCGCTCAAGTTATGTCCTGCCAAGCCGCTTTGGATTCTGATAAGTTTGCTCAAGAGAAGTTAGGTCTAACGAGCAAAGTAGGAACTATTGATGATTCTATTCTTAATGTTAACGGTGGAGCAATAGCACTGGGTCACCCAGTAGGCGCCACTGGCACAAGACTTGTTTTGACTCTGATGAAAGAAATGAAGCGTCGTCAGACTCAGTTTGGTTTAGCAACACTTTGTATCGGTGGTGGTCAAGGTGGCTCTATGATTTTGGAACTTGAATAGTCAACAGTGAAAGCAGCTTGGAGAAAATATGCAAGACAGTATTAAGATCGTTCCACAAGGTGAAATTGCGATTGTTGAGTTTGATTTAGCAGGAGAAAAGGTAAATAAGTTCTCGACTCCAGTAATGATGCGTCTGAAAGATGTGATCGCAGAGCTCAAAAAATCTAGTTATAAAGCAGTTATTTTTAAATCAAATAAGCCACGCATTTTTATTGCTGGAGCTGACATCGAAGAAATCAAAGCAATGACCACTCGCGAGCAATACGCGCAAGCAGTGCAGGGTGGACAAGACGTGTTTAACGAGCTTGAAGATCTTCCGATGATCACTATTGCAGCGGTAAATGGAGCCTGCATGGGCGGTGGTTGTGAGTTTATCATGGCTTGTGACTACCGGATTGCAAGTGAGGACTCTTCAACTCGCATTGGTCTGCCCGAAACACAATTAGGCATTATTCCTGGATTTGGTGGCTGCGTGCGAATGCCAAGAATTGTTGGCTTACAAGCAGCTTTGGATATTATCCTTGCTGGTAAAGCAGTGAATGCTAAAAAAGCGCAAAAAATTGGATTAGTGGACAAAGTTGTTCATGGTAATTTGATGATGGATTTTGCAACGAAGTGGGCAAAAGAGCTTATCAAAGAGGGTGGCCATAAAAGACGTAAGACCTTTAAAGCAAAAGGTGCGGTCAATGTTCTTTTGGAAGGTGCCTTAAAAGGAATTGTCTTTAAAAAAGCCCGTGAAGGGGTTTTGAAAATGACTCATGGACACTATCCAGCCCCGCTGAAAGCATTAGAAGTGATCCAAAAAACTTATGGTAGCAGCAATCGCAGCGAATCTTTAAAAATTGAACGAGAAGGCTTTTGTGATTGTGCGCCGACTGATGTTTCTAAAAGCTTGATCCACGTTTTTTACCTCACTGAGATGGTTAAAAAACAAACGGGCGTGACGGGTGTTGAGGTAAAGCCAAGGGATGTTCGTTCATTGGGTATCTTAGGTGCGGGTACTATGGGTGGCGGTATCGCCTACGTGGCTGCAGATAAAGGTATCCAGGTGCGAATGAAGGACCTTTCCCACGAAGCTTTAGGTAAGGGGCTTAAGCATGCCTCTGATTTGTGGGTGAAACTTGTAAAACGCAAATCCATCGACAAGTATCAGTTTGGGCAAAAGATGTCTGCGGTGTCTGTAACTACAGATTACTCGGGCTTTAAATCTTTAGATGTCGTAGTTGAGGCTATTGTTGAGGATATGGGTATCAAACAAAAAGTCATCGGCGAGTGCGCAGGACAAATGCGTCCAGATGCTATTATTGCGACTAATACTTCATCATTGTCTGTGACGGAAATGGCGAAAGGGCACCCTCGTCCAGAGTACTTTGCGGGGATGCACTTTTTTAATCCAGTAAACAAGATGCCTTTAGTTGAAGTGATTCGCGGAGAAAAAACTTCTGATGAAACCATAGCAACAATTTTCGAATTGTCTAAAAAAATGGGTAAAATGCCAGTAGTGGTAAAAGATGGACCAGGTTTCTTGGTCAATCGTCTTTTGTTGCCATACATGGCAGAGGCGGCCTTCTTAATGCAAGAGGGGATGTCTATCGAGGTAGTCGATAAAGCTTACGTCAAAGATTTTGGTATGCCAATGGGGCCCTTTGCCTTGATGGATGAAGTTGGTCTTGATGTCTGTATTAAAGTTCTCAAGATCTTTAAGAAAGCTTTTGGTGACCGAGTAGAAATGGCTCCGTGCATGGAAGCTTTAGAGAAGACTGGTCGTCTGGGTAAAAAGAATGGCAAAGGTTTCTATCACTATTCTGATGATGGCAAAAGAGGCGAAGTAGATCAAAGCATTTACAATGCCTTAGGGTTATCACAGCCGACAAATCCGCTCAGTAAGCAAGAGTGTGTTGAGCGCGGTGTGTTTGCCATGGTTAATGAGTGCTCTCGTGCTTTGTATGATGACAAAATCGTCGAGCTTCCGCATGAAGTTGATTTGGCAATGATCATGGGTACGGGGTTCCCTCCATTCCGTGGTGGCTTGTTGAAGTATGCTGATTCTGTTGGTGCTGGTTACATTGTAAAGCAACTAGCAGAGTTTGCTCAGATGCGTAAGGCTCCTCGTTTGAAGCCCTCTCCGGTCTTAGAGAAAATGGCTAGTCAGTCAGATAAATTTTACAAATAAGAAGTGAGAATTTTTTGATAATTCACAGAGGGAGCTATGAAGTAATGTCATAGCTCCCTTTGTTTTTTCCTTTTTTTACGGTTCCGTTTTGAAACTATTGAGATCTATGGTAAAAGTGCCCCCAATGTTTTGGGGGTATTCTATGGGGTTTGGCCAAAAATCTTTTAAATTAAAGTCTCTAGTCGTGGCATTCATGGCCCTCGCTATAACCGCTTGTAACAAGACAGAAAAAGTCATTGAAAGACAAGCGCCATCTAATGTGCAACAGAGCTTTACCTCCTCGCAGTGTGAGCAATCTGTTTGCTTAAAGATAAAAAAAGAATCTCTCAGTAAAGTCTTTATGATGATCTCGTCTGGTAAGGGCGGTGGGGTGACTCCTCAGTGGTTTGATTTCAAACCCCAATTAGTGAGCTTTGATCGAGTGGGCGATAAAATTGCTCTTTTCGAAGAGAACTATCGTTCTGTTTATGAAGAGATTAAAAATCGTGAATTGCTACAAACCTTTCAGATTCTTGGCGAAGACTCTGAGGCAGTGACCTTTAAATGGGGTCAAGGACTTGAGACTTTAGTTTATGAGTCGCCAATTGATTTGGTTGGCCCCAAGGGTATGGAAGAACTAGAAGATGAAGAAGAGCAGGGCATTCAGCGTGAGTACTTGAATGTTGTAGATTCTGTGACTTTATTTGCTAAAGTTTCTCCAACTTTGATGGAAGTTCATCAAGTCAGTAAAGTGAGAAATTTTGATCCTAAAAAAGGTTTCTCCGAAGAGACTTTGGGAATGAACATTCAATTCTATCCTTATGTACCTAATGAGGCTTTCCAACGTCGCAATCCAGATAACAACAGACATGTTGGATTTTTTGTTACAAAAACGGGAGTCAAAAACTTTTCCAACCAAGAAGAAGCTTTTATCAATCGTTGGGATGTAACAAAGCCGATTCAAGTACTAGTGAGCTCAGCGGTACCTAAAGAATTTGAAAATGCGGTTAAAGAGGGTGCTCTTTATTGGAATAAAGTTATTGGTAAAGAGGTCATTCAGGTTCAGTTGGGTGTCGATCCAGCCGTAGAACCGCAACAGCGCTCTATAATTGTACGTTGGATTCCGTGGTTAGATTCAGGTGCTGCATATGCAACTCACCAAACAGATCCAATCACTGGAGAAATCTTAAGAGCTCAGGTTTTTATGCCAAGTGTTTTCACGCGAGTTGGTTCTGCTGACCTTTTAACTATGAATGGCGACCACCCAGTGCTTAAAGGGCAGGGTTTGGTGGCTTGTGATCTTTCTTCAAAGATTCAGAACTTGCATGCACTCTCTCAGGAAGCGGATAGTAGCAAACGATTGCAGCTAGCTCGTGATGGTGTGCGCTCGACTGTAGCTCATGAAGTTGGACATGCATTGGGTATGCGCCATAACTTTGCTGGATCTTTTTCGGCTAAAGTCTCAACAAAAACTATTTTAAAAACAGCAGAAGAGTACTTTAAAACTCCGAATCATCCAGGTTTGGAAACAAGCACGTCAATTATGGACTATGCTGCGGGGATTGATGATATTCTATTATCAGCACGTCTTAAAAATGCACCTCTAAGTTATGATAAAATGGCAATGGATTTTGCTGTTCAAGGGACTAAGCCAAATCCAGAAATTTCTCTTTTCTGTACGGATGAAGACATTTCTATAGCAAAACAGCAAAAGTTTGAAATCTATGGTTGCCAGAGATTTGATTCTGGAAATAATCCACTTTATCGTAAGCTTCTTGATGCAGAAGATGAAAAGAACAAATTAATAAAGGTTCTATTCACTTCTATTATCGGGCGTAAATTCCCATCAGATCAATCTCAACCGGCAAAGGCTACGGAGCAAATTCTCGAAGAAACTAAACAATGGATGCAACTCAATGTGAGCAGCCTGGAATATGTTAATCAAGCTTTGTACGATCATAAGAGAGATTCCAAAGTGCAGTCGAGATTTGTATCTTTGGAGAAATACCTCGAAAAACCTTTTGCTTTAACTAAGGGTGATGACATCTATTTAGGAACGAAACTCAAGAGAGACTTACAAGAACTAGGTGGTTTGTCGCGAGTTTATGGTTCTCTGTTGTTGAATCAAGAGAAACAAGTTGATTTAACTTGGTACCAAGATCAACTTGAGGACCTCATTTCGCAAAATTATTTTTCTGAAGGAACCACACTTGGTGGACGTCCCTACATTCTGACTCCAGACGACCAGTCACAGATTGTGAAGTTCTTCATGCAGTTCGCAGAGTTAAATCAATTTTCATTGTTGATTGGATTTAATAAGTACCTTGTACCAAAAACTGAAACATTAGAAGATGGTTTCGCGGACCTGGTGCTTAAGGCAAGTCTGAGTGATATGTATGATGTGAATATTCGTCAAGTTGCACAGGCTTGGATTTTTGCAACGGTGGGCAGTGAAAAAGGGACTGTTGGAGCTTCTCAAGAAGCCATTGAAGTTCCTCAGTATCTTTTGTCTGGCGAAGAACGCTTCTATACAAAGAATTTACTTGACGGTAAATTTATGGGTCCTAAAGCAGTAGAAGCTCAAAGTCTTTTAGTTGAAGAGTTGGCTTCAGAGATGCTTTCTGTGATCAATAAGGCATTGCCTCAACCATCCCAAGATAAAACAGCTAATGGACTTGAAGACGCTATTTTTATTATCAAGCAAGATAAGCTTGCTTCAGACAATGTGATCAAGTGGCTTGAGTCAGACTTGGCAACGCTGCGTAGGTTGATGCCAAAACAAGCGCCAGGCAACCTATCGGGACAACTCTAAAACTGCACCCCATGAGTGTTGCTGACTAAGGCTTCTCGTTTGATGCGGCAACACTCTTGCTCTTGATAGGGGTATGAATACTAGATGCCCCTATTGCTCCAGCCAAAACTCTTCCGGAGACCAATCTCGGTCTTTAATAAAAAAACACGGAACTTTTTTACGAAGCTCTGATCTCACACGTCATCAAAGATATTTTTGCAAATCTTGCAGGCGAAGCTTTTCTATTGCTACCTTCCATCCGTGTTTTCGACAAAAGAAACGCTTTTTGAATCCCATTTTATTTGAGGCTTACGTTAGTGGAATTTCTCAGAGGAGAATGGCCAGGATCTATCGCTGTAACTATAAAACTGTTGTCAGAAAGTTTTTATTTTTATCGTCATGGGCTGAAGTTTATTTTAAAAGACACCGTGATCTATTTCCACCCTCAAAGGAGGTAGAGTTTGATGATCTTGAAACTTTCGAACATTCCAAATTAAAGCCACTCTCAGTGGCAATGATGATCGAAACAAAGACACGACGGATATTAGGCTTTAATGTTGCTCAAATGTCGGCCAAGGGTTTACTGGCTCCTCTTGCTAAAAAGAAATATGGAACAAGAAAAGACCTTAGAAACGAAGAAAGAGAAAAGCTCTTTAAGGAACTAAAACCTTATATTGCAGAAGAAGCTAAAATAAAGTCAGATGAATCCCCACATTATCCTATGCATATCAAAAAGTATTTTCCCAAGAGCACACACTGGACAACTAAAGGTCGGAGAGGCTGTGTTGTCGGGCAAGGTGAGTTAAAAAGTGGTGGATTTGATCCTCTTTTTACGCTGAATCACACTTTTGCAATGTTCAGGGCCAATATTAACAGGCTGTTTAGAAGGACTTGGAACACAACGAAAAAGCCAGATCGCTTAAAAAAGCATATCTGGCTTTATGTTCTATATCACAATTTAGCGATCATAGAGTGAGCAACAATTAAAGGGAGCAGTTTTCAGAGTTTAAACCAGAGATCAAACAGCAGATGCAACCGACCATCCACAGTTTTTACCACCGATTTCATTTTTGTTTTATTACCATGGCGATCTGACTCTGAGTAGGTGGGGTCGTAATTGAGGTCAATCGTGATCACACCCATTTCTTCCATTGTAAAGAGCTCTTCTGGGCTTGAGCGGCCATTTCTATCGGTATCGTGCCATAGGCGGAGTTGAGTAAAAATCTCATCGCTAGCCGTGATATAGTTATCTAGGTTGGAATCATATTTTGCAAGTGCAGCATAGCCATCAGTAGTCGTCTTTCCGTCTGGACCTTGAGTGTTGTCGCCAAAGAGTTGGTTGATCCCTGTGACTTCGCCTCTCGAATCAGGAAGAGCAATGAAGTAGAAGCTATGTTGACGATTCTTGAACCAAGAAATTCTTTGAGGAGCATGCGGCACAGGGGCAGAGTTCACACCCAAGATGTCAAAGTCGATACCACGTTCACGCGAAGTGAGGCTTATTTTTTCGACCTTTTTTCCTAGGGCCACAATGAGAGGGCTCGCTTCTTCGTCACAGCGGTCGTGCGTAACTGATTTTGTATAGTCGGGGTTGTAGTCATAGAGAAGTTCCATGGTGCCAAAGGATGTGAAATTTCCGTTTCTAAAATTGAAGTGGGCCATAGTGTACATTGGTGCAGAGACAGGCTCGTACAAAGCTCCAATCGTTTTTGATGATCCAGGATGCATCAAATAAACTTTATAATTCTTAGCCATGTCTAGTTTTTCTAAACATTCTTTTGAAATAGCAAACTTTTTAGTGGTGCTATAATTTCTTGATACTGATTTTTCTTTTCGTCACAAACGATATTGTTGTTTTGATCAGCCACAACATAATAAATAGTGTCGATCTCAACAAAACGTTTTTGATCTTTATGGTTATCAGTTGAGCAATAGAACTCAACCGGAACTGAGGCCGTAAGGTTTTTAGTGACATTGGCATTGATAGGGAGTCCATTATTTCCTGAACCAACTTGAGAGTTGATAGGAATCTGACTGTTTCCAGTATTTGGGACTTGTGCATTGTTGTTGAGCCAGTCGCTGCCCCAGTTGGGAACAGTAGCGTTGTTTCCAATCTGGCCATTTCCGCCGTGGGAAACGGTCGCATCGACATCGACATTCTCTCCAAAAATGCTTTCAGATGAAAGCACGTTGGTTTTTGCTACGGGGTCGACAGCTTCAAAGGTATTTCTACTGCAATTCTGAAACGAGACAACTGTAATTGAGAAGCTAATGGTTGCCAAAGTTAGGGCACTAGTCTTCGAGTTCATGGTAATTCTCCTTGAACGCAGTGAAACTTGTTTAGGCCACAGTTGCTGACACAGGTAAGGTTATCTGATTTCGCGATTTATTCCAGTATAGATGCTTGAACACATCACACTTTTACCGCCTACTTTGCAATTTTTGATGCGAGTAGGGATGATGCGATTTTCTTCGGTATTGTTTAGATCCCACACCAAAGAGCGCACTTGGTAAATGGCTTGTTTTTGTCCTGCAAGAATTTTGATTCTACCAGTAGCAGAGACATAATGTACTCCAGGTTTGCCTATATTAGCTGGATCACTTTTATAGGCATCATCTGCAGTGTACCAATCTGCTTCAAAATCAGAAGGTAAGTTTTCTAAAAAGATCACATAAAAGTTTGCAAGATCACCCGCTTTAGGTGGGTTTTTAAAACCAGTTTCAAACTTTGGATAAGGGTTGTTTGCTATTGGATCTTCAGGGTCAGTTGTGCCGCCACCGCCAGTGCCACCTCCGCCGGTGCCACCACCGCCAGTGCCACCTCCGCCGGTGCCACCACCGCCAGTGCCACCTCCGCCGGTGCCGCCACCGCCAGTGCCACCTCCGCCGGTGCCACCACCGCCAGTACCACCACTGCCTTCATGTCCTACAATTGCATCATTATCGAGTTCATCAACAGGAGGGAAGCCGACGCTTCCGCTTGATTCTAAGTTTGTTACATCTACTTCTTCGAATTGGTGTTGAGAGCAGTTTTGAAATAGAAGTACAGTGGCAACCGAAGCTCCTAACAGATAAGATATTTTTTTTGCCAGATTTGGTTTCACGATTCCCCCTAAAATTAAATTCCCCACTGACCTGAAACTGCAGAGACTGTGCCGTCTGTGGTAGTCTTTTATTTGAGAACAGCAACAAAATATGTTCTATAAATTTTGTCAAAGTTCAAAAAAGCACATCTAAAGTATCGGAAATGTTTTGGTTTTCATAAGCACTGCTCGACATTTTGTCATGTCAACAAAAATGACAGCTGTTTTGTCTCACAATGAGATATTTAGGTTGCAGAGCCTACATTTTTGCCCATAAAAACTGCATGGTGCTCCAAGGTTTTTAAACATTTACAGCCTAAAACCTTTAACCTATGATGGCCCCATGAATGCAAAATTCGTCTTTGATCCAGATTTGTTAGCTTCTATGGCTGGGGGGCGCTCAGCTTTGGATATTAGATTTTTAAATATTCACACTCTTGAACAGGCAGAAGCGTTTATTAGCGGATATGGATATGATCTTAATCAAAATGCAGATAGTGAAAAACTATGGTACTACCATCGTCGAGCAGTCGTGCTTCTTACAGAAAAGCTTGGTTTTGATATAGAGACGATACCAGAGGTATTAAGAGAGCGAAAAAATCTTGAAGATTTGCGGCGTCTTCTTATTTATGCCAGTTCGAGATCTGCAGAAGAGCAAGATTTTCAGCGGTGGTCTTGCGCCGTTTTAAGAGCCATGCATGTTTTTGTTCATGCTGAAAATGATCTATTTTCTTTTTTTGCTGAAGAAATCCAAAAACAGATTTTAACTCCTTTTGAGTCCTCAGTTTCTTTTTCGGGAGAAGAGCACCGTCCTGTTCTTAATTCAAAAGTCTCTAATTTGCCGGCAATAGAGTTAATGGAATACACACACAAGGCCTTTAAAACTTCGACAAGTACGGTGGTAAAGCTTTTAGCTAAGCCTGACGCTTTGGCTCTTTCTATATTTGATAAAGTGGGTGTGAGATTTGTTACGAAGAGTATTTTTGACAGCTTTCAGGTACTCCGGTTTTTATGGCGCGAAAACCTGGTCAGTTTTCCGCATATTATGCCTGACCAGAGCTCAAATAATCTCTATCCGACTTCTTTATTTGTGAATGTCTGTAACGAGATTGTACAAAAGGGATTGGATAAAGATCTAGATGATAAAAAAATTGAATCTCTTCTGTTATTGAATCTAGAAAAATTTAAAGAAGATCATCTTTTACTGCGCAAAGAGAATTTGTTTTCTGCAGAGGATTATCGTTTTGTAAAGTTTATCTCGCGAAAGCTGATAAAGATTCCACCTCAAGATGGAAAAGAAGGTTTTAGCTTCTTTTATCCTTTTGAAGTTCAAATTCTTGATCATAATTCTTTTGAAATCATTCAGTCTGGCCCCAGCGAACACCAAGCTTATAAAGACAGACAAAAACAAGCTGCTAAAGAGCGTTTATTTCCACAGCAAAATTAGAGGAAGTCATGTATTATTTGCGATCTTTTTTTTCGACACTCTTCTATCCTTTTTTTACTCTCATGATGTCGATCACAGAAATCATCTTAAATTTGATTTTTAATAATCGTCGTATCGATGATTTTATGGTCTTTCTGTGGGGTTATCTTTCTTGCGCTCTATTTGGCGTGAAGGTTCAAGTCAAGGGACTTGAAAACTATCCATCGAGAGGCTGCATTGTGATTTTTAATCATGCAAGTTTTTTTGATATTTTTGCATTAGCTATGGTCTTGCCAGGAATTCGTTTTGGAGCCAAAGAGGAGCTTTTTAAGATACCTTTTTTTGGTGCAGTCATGCGCCGAGTGGGGATGTTAGAAATTGCCAGAGAGAGACGCGAAGAGGTTTTTAAAGTCTATCAAAAAGCGCTGGAGAGATTTAAAAGAGGAGAACGATTTGCTTTAGCGCCAGAAGGAACAAGACAGATTGAAGAAAAACTTGGAAACTTTAAGAGTGGCCCCTTTATTTTTGCTATCAACGGTCAGGTTGAATTGGTTCCCGTCGTCATTCGAGGTGCTGCAAAAATTCTCCCCAAAGGTCATTTTTTTCCCAACTGGGGAGTTCCCAGTTCGACGATTGAAGTATTGGTATTACCACCAGTGAGTACTCAAGGTTTAAGCAAAGAACATAAGTCTGATCTTATGTCTAAAACTTGGGGTGAAATGGATTTTGTTTTACGGACTGGGAATTTAAATAGTTAATTTATCTATTGCCAGTGCCAGCGACCGATTTCTGCTCGCATGGTGATAGTCTCGTATCCCAAATCTAAGTGCAACTGTATGCGCTTGTCTTTGAGCGGTTCGATTTTAGTGATAGTAATCTTTTTGGCAGCTCTTCCTGTTTTTTCTTCAATTGATTGTGCGAGTTGATCCCAACGTACGAAGGGCTCAAATGTTTTACCTTGGTTTAATGAGATATGACTGCCAACAAACCAAGGACCATCTGGGTGAATAGCTACTGGATGATTTTTGTCGCCAAAGCTTTCTAATTTATTCCAGTTTTCTCCATCATGACTCAAATAAATACCGTCACTCGAAAGAAGTCCTGCAATAGATTTTTTATCTGCAAAAGCGATGGAGTAAATTTCTTTCTTCAACAATTCACTCACTTTTAAATTTTGAGTTACTATTTGAGGTTGAGGACTCATTCTAAACTCAGGATTTTTCCACCATACCTCACCGTGTCCTTTTAAGCGTGAAAGTGTCCATAAGTTGTGTTCGATTTTTTCAATTTCGACTCGTGAGCGCAAGACGGGGCCGGTATCTTCAGTAGCAGTCACCATTCCCCAAGTGGGTTTGGTAACCATAGCCTGCACTTCATTAAGGTCTAATTGTTTGCCGCTTTTAAGAAAGAACTTAGAATTCTGCCGGTATTTGATTTCACTCCATCCTAAAGACTTACTGAAGGCCCAGGTTGCAAAATCAGCTTTGAGAACAAAGTGATCAAGGGGGGCATATCCTTTTTTGTTGGCGTAGGTGATTTGGATAAAAGCATTTTCAAATTTTTCGACGATAAATTTTTCTCCTCTAGGGATCTCGAGCAAAGAGGCAGAATCCATCGAAGGAGATTGTCGCAGACGGGTGGTGATAAAATTTAGGGCATAGCCCATGTCTTCAAAGTGAGGTTTTATTTCTTGGGAGTAGGTATAAGCTACTAAACCATCAGGAAGAAGAACTTGAGCCCAGGAGTCATCAAGCTGAATTAATTGTGCAATTTCTTCTTTTTGCAGCAGACGTAAAGGCGGTGTTCTAGAATCTTTTTTGCTAAAAAGTGGTGATTTAGCTAAAAGCTTCACGTGGCGAGAGAGTTGAATGTCGCGAGTGATGTTATGGCCTCTCAGGCGGTAGGTGTTTTTGTTCCATTGAACCTGAAAATCATGTTTTTCCTCAGAACGCAGAGCGGAATTGCGCAGAGCAGCCAAAGTGCTTTGGCCCGATGGAAATTGACTATTTTGTGAGCGAAAAAAGGGTATGGCGCTAGAATCACGAGAGGGAATGGCAGCATAGGAACAAATGGGCCCCAAGCAGAGTATAAAAATGATGAGAGATTGAGCAATACCCATGAGCTCTTATTATGCCGTAGAGCCACTGATCCCCCAAGCTAGAACTTTTGACCTCTGGCCTTTGGTAGGATATCTGTAAGGGGTTGATTTAATTTTACATATTCACAACTTGAGGAGTTAAAAATGGAAATAAAAAGTGTTGGAGTTGTAGGCGCTGGGCAGATGGGGAATGGTATTGCGCAAGTAGCGGCAACTTATGGTTTTCAAGTTAAGATGATGGATATAAATTCTGAAGCTGTGGCTAAGGGGCTAGCGACAATTTCATCCAGTTTGGACCGTTTGTTAAAAAAAGCTGTGATCACGGAAGCTCAAAAAACAGAAATCTTAGCGCGACTTCAAACCACTACAGAAATGGCATCTCTCAAAGATTGTGACATTGTGATTGAGGCGGCTACAGAAAATATCGAACTAAAATTAAAAATATTTTCTCAATTAGATGCTGTGATCAAACCTGAAGCTATATTAGCTTCTAACACGTCATCAATTTCTATTACCAAAATTGCAGCGGCAACAAAGCGTCCGCAAAAAGTCGTAGGAATGCACTTCATGAATCCAGTTCCACTTATGAAACTGGTCGAGGGTATTCGTGGATTGCAAACTTCTGACGAGACTTTTGCGACGACTAAAGCTTTGGCTGAAAAAATGGACAAAGTCTTTGTTGAATCCGTAAAAGACATGCCAGGTTTTATTGTAAATCGTATTCTCATGCCAATGATCAATGAAGCTGTTTATACCTTACACGAGGGCATTGCTTCTGTTGAAGCCATTGATAATGCCATGAAGCTCGGTACAAACCAGCCTATGGGGCCTCTGACTTTGGCTGACTTTATTGGTTTAGATACTTGTTTAGCAATTATGAATGTACTCCATGAAGGACTTGGCGATTCTAAATACCGTCCATGTCCTCTTCTGGTGAAGTATGTTGAAGCAGGTTGGTTAGGGCGCAAATCAGGTCGTGGTTTTTACGACTACAGCAAGTAGGTTTTCATGGCACAATTTGAATACAAATCGATTCAGTTAGAGCAAAAATCTCCAGGTGTATGGCAATTGACCATTCATCGTCCTGAAGCTTTAAATGCTTTAAATTCAAATGTTTTAAACGAAATGGGCGATGCTCTTCGCCAAATTGGCGAGATGAGCTATCAAGACGCACGAGCTTTAGTGATCACGGGTAGTGGCGCCAAAGCCTTTGTTGCTGGAGCTGATATTAAAGAACTTTCAGAATTAAATTCGGAGCAGGCTCTGCACTTTGCGCAAAGAGGGCAGAGTGTTTTTCATGAATTGTCGCTCTTAAAAATTCCAGTGATTGCGGCAGTCAACGGCTTTGCTTTGGGCGGAGGTTGTGAGTTGGCTCTGGCATGTGATTTTATTTACGCATCTGAGAATGCTAAGTTTGGTCTGCCAGAAGTCTCTTTGGGGTTAATCCCTGGCTTTGGCGGCACAGTTCGCATGGCCCGTGCTATGGGGACTCGTCGTGCAAAAGAATACACTTATACCGGCAATATGATTAGCGCGAGTGAAGCTGTCACTTTGGGCTTGGTAAATAAAGTTTTCCCTCAAGAGAACTTATTGAATGAAGTTTATAAAACCCTTGAGACTATTTTGGCAAAAGCCCCAATCGCTGTGGGCGCAGCAAAAATCTCCATCAATCAAGCTTGGGACATGGATGTGGATCAAGCGCAGATGAATGAAGCCAAAATTTTTGCGGACTTATTTCACACTCAAGATGTTCGTGAAGGTACGCAGGCCTTCTTGGAAAAGAGAAAACCTAATTTTAGTGGAGAATAGACCATGTACCAGTGCCAACACCCAGTAAAAATAGTGACTGCAGCCTCTCTTTTTGATGGTCATGATGCTTCGATCAACATCATTAGAAGAATCCTGCAAGATGCCGGAGCCGAAGTTATTCATTTGGGCCACAACCGTTCGGTTTCAGATATCGTCAAAGCCGTATTGCAAGAAGGAGCGCAAGCTGTTTGTATCAGCTCTTATCAAGGTGGACACATGGAGTACTTTAAGTACACACGTGATCTTTTAGATGCTTGTGGAGCTCCCTATGTTAAAATCTGGGGTGGTGGCGGTGGAGTCATAGTTTACGACGAAAAGAAAGAACTCGAAGCTTACGGTATCTCCCATATTTTTCATCCCGATGATGGCCGTCGCTTAGGCTTAGAGGGCATGATCGAAATGATCATGAAAGGTTCTGATTTTGATGTGGTTGCGGCTCGTGTTAAAGTAGCTAGCGACAAAAACAAAGCAAAAGAAGTTGAAAATCCTTTCACGCGTGACTCGATTCCGTCTATGGAATTAGGGGTAGCTCTTGCTGCAATTGAAAATGCCGTCGAGAAAAAGGAAAAAGCAGATTTTTCTTTGGAGCAGTTTTCACTACAGTCATTTAAAAATGCAAAAAAGCAAAACCCCTTAGTGTTAGGAATTACGGGCACGGGTGGGGCAGGTAAGTCCTCTCTTATTGATGAGTTGGTTCAGCGCTACTTAAATGCTTTTCCAGAAAAAAACATCGCTGTTGTCTGTGTTGATCCATCCAAGAAAAAGACGGGGGGAGCGCTCTTAGGAGATCGTATTCGTATGAACTCCCTGAGTCGCAATCGTGTTTATATGCGTTCCATTGCATCTCGTGGTTCAGGGAGAGAGATTGCACAGGCCCTTCCAGAAACTTTGCAGTTTTTAAAGCAATGTGATTTTGATCTGATCATCGCTGAAACTTCGGGTATTGGTCAGGGCAATATGGCTATCACAGAAGTTAGTGATATTGCGATGTATGTGATGACCTCTGATTTTGGAGCGCAATCACAACTCGAAAAAATTGATATGATCGATTTTGCAGATTTAGTTGCTGTCAACAAAGCTGACCGTAGAGGTGCACAAGATGCTTTGCGGGACGTGACGAAGCAGTACAAACGATCACGTAAAATCTTTGACGAGAGAGAAGTTCCAGTATTTTTAACTCAGGCTTCGCAATTCAACGATGGTGGAGTGAATAAGTTATTTTTTAAACTAGTGGATCTTCTCGAAGAAAAACACTCAGAGCAGTGGGCTCTTTCTGCTGAATACAAAATAAATATTTTGGCAGCAGAAGAGAATATTATCATTCCACCAGAGCGCCAAAACTATTTGGCAGAGATTGTTACTACCATTCGTAAGTACAAAGGGCGAGTGAAAGAACTTGCAGAGAAAGCTTCTATTTTAGGGCAGTTAGAAAAATCTGCTGCACTTTTAGGAGCTTCGGCTGAACAGGTGCAGAAAGTAAAGTCAGACTTGCATGTCGGATTTGAAGCGCAAGAGCTCAAAGATTTGCAAAACTTTGACACTTTGGTGAAAAACTACTCTGAAGATGAGTTGGTTTTTAAAGTGCGAGACAAAGAAATTCGTCAACCTCTAGTGCGCACATCTTTAAGTGGAACTAAAATTCGTCGTGTGGTGGTTCCTAAGTTAAGAGATTGGGGTGATCGTTTTCAGTATTTAAAACTTGAAAATGTTCCCGGTGAGTTCCCGTACACTAATGGTGTTTTCCCTCTAAAGAGAGCCGACGAGGATCCTAAGCGCATGTTTGCTGGCGAGGGAACCCCTGAGCGCACGAATCGACGCTTTCACTACTTAACCAAAGGGGAAACAGCACATCGTCTTTCGACAGCCTTTGATTCTGTTACTTTATACGGACAGGACCCTGATCCTCGTCCTGATATATTTGGAAAAGTGGGTGAGTCAGGGGTTTCTATTTGTACTTTAGAGGACATGAAGAAGCTCTATGCGGGATTTGATTTATGTGCCCCAAATACTTCGGTGAGTATGACGATCAATGGTCCCGCGCCGATGATTTTGGCATTTTTCTTTAATACGGCACTTGATCAACAGGTAGAGAAAAAAGAAAAAGAATTAGGACGTAGCCTTACTCCAGAAGAACATAAAAAATTAAGTGAGTGGACTTTGCAGAATGTGCGCGGGACAGTGCAAGCTGATATTTTAAAAGAAGATCAGGGGCAAAATACTTGTATTTTCTCAATTAATTTTGCCCTCAAAATGATGGGTGATATCCAAGAATTTTTCGTTCGCCAGCAGATCCGTAATTTTTATTCGGTGAGTATTTCGGGCTATCACATTGCAGAAGCGGGTGCGAATCCCATAAGTCAATTGGCGTTCACACTGAGCAATGGTTTTACTTTTGTAGAGTATTATTTATCACGAGGAATGAAGATTGATGATTTTGCACCAAATCTTTCATTCTTCTTTAGTAATGGTCTTGATCCAGAGTACACGGTTTTAGGCAGAGTGGCTCGTCGTATTTGGGCCATTGCTATGCGCGACCTTTATAAAGGTAACGATCGCTCACAGAAACTAAAATATCATATTCAAACCTCTGGCCGCTCTTTGCATGCGCAAGAAATTGACTTTAATGATATCCGTACCACCTTGCAGGCTTTGATTGCTCTCTATGATAATTGTAATAGTTTGCACACCAATGCCTATGACGAGGCGATTACGACGCCAACTGAAGAGTCTGTTCGTAGAGCTATGGCGATTCAAATGATTATCAATCGTGAGTTTGGAGTCACAAAGAACGAAAACCCAAATCAAGGTTCTTATTTTGTGGAAGAACTCACAGAGCTAGTTGAAGAAGCAGTTTTAAGCGAATTCATGAAGATCAATGAGCGTGGTGGAGTCTTAGGGGCTATGGAGACTCAATATCAACGTTCAAAAATTCAAGAAGAGTCTTTGTATTACGAACATCTAAAACATAGTGGTGAGTTGCCAATTATTGGAGTGAATACATTTATCGACCCTAAGACTTTGGCCGAGAATTATGTTCCACCAAAGATCGAACTGGCTCGAGCTTCTTACGAAGAAAAGAATCAGCAGTTGTCCAATGTGCAAAGCTTCCAAAAGCAGCATGAAAATAACGGAGACACTTCATTACGTGAACTCAAAAACGCTGTCTTACATGGAGGTAATATTTTTGAGGCCTTGATGGTGGCTTCTCGTTATTGTAGCCTATATCAGATGACTCAAGCGCTTTATGAAGTTGGGGGACAGTATCGCCGTAATCTTTAGGTTTTTATTAATATTTCTCGTTGTCCTTAGTGGAGCACAAACCTTTGCTAAGGTGCGAGAATTAAAAACTGCCGTACAAGACAACTCTCCAAGTAAATTTTCCTCTAGAAACAATAATTCCTCTGGGATATGCAATGAGATCTTGGATCTTATTGCATCACGTTTAGGTGACATTAAAATTAATGGACGCACAAATGGTGTATCGTTGGGGCGCATCGAGACCATGCTCGAAAAAAGTGAAATCGATTTTGCCGTTTGTTTGCTTCAGTCCGAGCAGCGAAAAAAGAAATTTCAATTTATAAAAGTTCCTCTGTACAGTGTGAACTATGTGCTCATGGTCAAGGCTGAGGATGATGTGAATATTGCTAACCTAATGGATATTAGCAAAATTCAGGGTAAAAACACAGTCTTAGTTCACCGTGGGAGTGTATTAGCAGAATCTTTGCGGCAGTTACCAATTAAAATGAATGATTCCGTTCGCACTCAAGAGCAAATTGTTAAAATGATGGAAGCCGGCAGAGCGCGTTTTTTGTATGCGCAAGATATGGAGCTTTTGTCTTATTTTAACGATAAAAATATCGCTAAAAAGTTTAGAATACTGCCGCAGTCCTTTTTTAAAGATTACCAATATGTAGCAGTGACGAATACATTGGATCCAACAATCAAAGTGAAATTAGAACAAATTCTTTTGGATCTCGAAAAACAAGGGATACTTAAAGCTCTTGAAGCTAAATATCGCAAATTTTCTGCAGACGGTCTTTGATAAAAAAAAGGTCAGAGTTTTTAAGCTCTGACCTCTTTAGAATAATCATTAATGATTAGTAGCGAATAACTCTTGGATAAACAGGTCCATCGTAACTCAAGATTCGCAAATAAGCATCTGCAAAGCCACCCATTGATTCGATACGAAGGTCTACTGAAGTGATGCGATCATAAGCTGGCAATCTTTCTGAGTACAAGCTTTGGCCGTTATAAATAACTCCAGATCTCCAGAAGCTGCGGATGTCATAGCGTTGATTTCTGTCGGTGTAATAGAAGCCCTCATAGACTCTTAAGCCTGCGCGATAAGTTTGTACAATCAATGTATCAACTGATACTGGGCGATCAAATTGGATGCGTACCCATTCGCCACCGATAGCACGTGACACAGAAGGAATGATAGCACTGCTTTCATAATATCCATTGTGTGGGGGCGGAGTTGGGTATGGAGGATAAGGATTGTGTGGTGGGACTGGCTCGCGAGGGTACCCAGGTCTGCTTGGTGGAGGAGGATTGCGTGGATGGTCTGGATAACGTGGCGGATTCGGGCGAACATAATCGTTGCGACCGTAATCAGAATTGCTACCCACGACGGCGCCAACAAATGCACCAACAACAGTGGCTGCATCTCTGCCGCTACCGTTACCCACTTGATTGCCCGCTGCTGCTCCTATAATGGCACCAACAATAGCACCTTCGGTATTGTTTCCAGCGTGAGCTGTAGAAGCTAATGCTCCAAGTGTCATCAGGCTTGCAAGGCTGATTTTAAAAATTGCTTTCATGATTCCCCCTTAACTTTGCTGTCATAAAATGGAGTCAACTAGTGGTGTCTAATTAACTCTAAAAATTGAACAACTACAAGTAATCCAAAGATCATGCCAAAAGCAGTGAGGTCAGTTTGACACTGAAACTTGTGACTGAAGTGCGTCAATAATCTTCTCAGCACAGCGTATTCCATCGCAGGCGGCACTCGTGATGCCCCCTGCATAGCCGGCGCCTTCTCCTGCAGGGAATAGGCCCTGATGGCTGACACTTTGCAAAGTTTCGGGATCTCTTGTCACGCGAATGGGACAGCTAGTCCTCGACTCAACGCCGTAGAGTTGAGCCCCTTCACTGAGCACACCTTTCATGCTGCGTTCGAACTTTTCGAACCCTTGGCGAATACGCTGGGTAATAAATTGTGGGAGCAATTCATCAAGGCGCACGGCTTTGGCTCCTGAAGGGGAAGATGTCGAAATTAGGTTCTCGTTTGTAGTAGATTTGCCGTTCATAAAATCAAGGAGTCGCTGTGCTGGGAGCTCACGGCTTCCGCCTTCGCGAAGAACTCGCTGAAATGCTTCTTGCTCCAGTTGACGACGCAATTTGAGGCCGCCAAAAATATCCGTGCCGAAGTTCTTGGGATGATCAACAGTCACAACGATTGCAGAGTTGGCATAGGGAGAATTGCGATTGTAATTGCTCATGCCGTTACAGACTATGCCATCAGCTTCTGTTCCGCTCGAAAGTACGTACCCACCAGGGCACATACAAAATGAATAAACGCCCAGATCTGTTTTTTTGTCGTGGTCAGCAAGTTTGTAGTTAGCTGCTCCTAGTTTTGGATGGTCGGCGAGATCGCGGTATTGAATGCGATTGATTTGTGCCTGAGAGTGTTCTACCCGGAGACCCATGGCAAAAGATTTTCCATCAAGATGCACGCCAATTTCTGCTAAATGATAGAGCATATCTTCTGCAGAGTGGCCCGTCGCTAGAATCACATGGGAGGAATGAAAGACCTCGCCTTTTTCGGTTTTAACACCAGTAACAGTTTTGCCAGAAGTTAAAATCTCTGTGACTTGAGTGTTAAAGTGAATCTCACAACCATTGGCTTTTAAAAATTCTCGCATTTTAGGAATCACGCGGCGAATACGGTCACTGCCTACGTGAGGATTAGACAACCACTGGATTTCTTCAGGTGCTCCAAATTGAACTAAACGATTCATAACGTAGGGGATATGTGGTGATTTGATGCGAGTGATGAGCTTTCCGTCAGAATAGAGGCCAGCACCACCCTCACCAAAGCAGACATTATTGCGAGGATCGAGTTTGCCGTAACGCCAAAATTGATTGATGCCTTTGATGCGCTCGCTGGATTCGGAGCCGCGTTCGAAGAGAATGCAAGGCACTCCTCGTTCCACAAAACGGAGAGCTGCAAAGAGCCCAGCGGGGCCAGATCCGATGATAAGTGGCTTTTCTCGAGGTGTAGAAATTTTATCGAGCTGAAACTGAGGCAAGCTCAGGCTTTCGCCTTTTTCGGCAATTTCTAGGGAGTAAACAAAGTGAGGAGAATGGCGTTGGCGAGCGTCGACACTTTGACGAAGGATGCGATAGGGGCCGTGATCGGGGTACTTCCAAGCAAGAACCTCATCTAGGTTATCGTCAATACCAACTTCTAAGTTTTGCACTATTTTTGCCATGGAACTCCCGGGAGGTTTTTTCTCCAAAAAAGTTTTGCTTTTTCTAGCATAGTTAGCGAAGACATGACAAAGTCCAAGTAAGAGGAGATAGAAATTACCATGTCTTTTGTGACCCATTTTTTACCCCGACGTCGTTTGTCTCGCTGGATTGGTTACTTCATGCATTGGGAAGGGCCTCGCTGGTGGGCTGAATTTTCAATTCAAGCTTTTGCCCGCCTTTATAACATCAATTTAGAAGAGGCGGAGCACCCCGTAAGTCATTACAAGTCCATTGGTGATTTTTTTGTTCGCCGCTTAAAATCAGGTGCGAGGCCACTTGCTGAATCCCCAGTTTTGCATCCAGCAGATTCTGTAATTACACAAAGAGGAGTCATTCAGAATGATACTCTGATTCAAGCCAAGGGTTTAGTTTATAACTTAAAAGAGTTTACAGAGGACCCAGAAGCGCAAAAAAAATGGGATGGTGGTTATTTTTTAACCTACTATCTTTGCCCGACAGCCTACCATCGTGTGCATTCGCCCGTTGATGGCAACATCACTAATGTTCGTTATTTGCCAGGAGATCTTTGGCCTGTAAATGAGTGGTCGACAACAAACATTCCTGAACTTTTTGTTAAAAATGAACGGGTAGTAGTTGAGATCGAATCTGAATTTGGACCTGTGGCCCTCGTATTGGTGGGAGCTACAAATGTCGGTTTTATTGAACTCGCGTTTGATGAGAGCATTAAGGGTAATCAAACAGGTCCCCATATTTTAAAGCACAAACGATATGAACCAGAAATTCCAACTCATCGGGGAAGTGAAGTCGGTCGCTTTCGTATGGGGTCAACGGTGGTGATGATTTATCCAAAGGCCTTTACTGAAAAATATTTGGCTCATTTGGATAAATCTACACAAGTTAAAGTCAATACAGCTTTAGTACATGGGCATTGAGGGAACCTTTGGGTTCTCTCTCACATATCTTGCTAGCTGTTGTATATAACTATCAAAACTAGGGCATGAAATATTGGCTTCGCGTAAGGCTTCTACTGTATCTCGGGCTCGGTATTTGGTTGGATGTACAAAATAGTCTACCGCATGACTGGGGATTTCCATAAGCTGAAATACCCCTGGCACATAATCGAGAGAAAACTTAGCGATGGTGAGAGGCAATGGGATCTTTACGATTTTCTGCCCAATGGCTTGCTGCATGTGTTCTAAGATTTCTTTAACTGTGTAAGGATGAGGATCTGAGAGCTGAAAGACCCGTTCTCCTTTTACTTCGGGCTGGCTCAGATAATACATTGAATTCATGATGTAATCTCTAGGCACTACATTGAGTTCGATGTCTTCGATACGCCCAATAACCGGCAACAGCGAAACCCCCGGTTGTTTCAGGAGCCATCGAAGAATAAAGTAAGGGCCATCGTATTTGGGGGTGGCCCCATCCGTGGAGTTTCCAACAACGATTGCGGGTCGGTAGATTTTTGTGGCGCCTTGTGATTTTAAGTACTTTTGGACAGCCACTTCTGCATGAAATTTAGTTTCTTCGTAAAAGTTATTAAAAGTTTGATCGACCTCCAAATCACTTTCTGTAAAAAAACCAGGATGCTTTCCGCTGACATAACAAGTGCTAATATAATGAAGTTGCGGTTGAGTTTTAAGAGAGCCAAGCCAGTTTAATAGATTTTGTGTTCCAGCAACATTAACTTTATAAGCAATCTCCTTGGGTGTGCTTAAATCATAGACCGCAGCAAAATGAAAGACGTCACTTAAGGGCTCAATGTTAGGCAAAAAATCATTAAAATTTTGTGTGAGGTCTCCTGCATGGAGTTGAATTTTGATGTGAGAAAATTGTGATTCTAGTTCTTGGGCTCTCTTTTTTGCTATCTCCTGAAATTTTGGTTGAACCAAAAGATGAAAACGCAGGGTCTGAGCGTGGTTAGTGCTATATTTTTTAATAAACTCGCTGGCTAGAAATCCTGGAAAACCAGTAATAAAAAGTGAGCGCATAAAATTCCTTTATTAAGCAGGATAAGAACATTCTGTAGATGGAGTTTCAGCTACTGTCACACGGGAAAGATAGTTCAGTTTGGGTTTTACTTTTTCAAAGAGCCAGTAACAAAGATTCTCGCTTGTTGGATTTTCAAGGCCAGGGACTTCGTTTAAGAGCTTGTGATCTATCTGTTGAAGGATAGGCTGTAAAATGGCCTGGATTTCATTGTAATCAATGACCCAGCCTACTTTAGGGTCTAAGGGGCCAACTAGCGTTAAGATAATTTTAAAGCTGTGGCCATGAGTGCGCGAACAAGGGTGAGTTTTTGGCAAGTAAGGCAAGAATCTAGCGGACTCAATCTGAAAATGTTGTTTAAGCTCAAAATTCATAGTTCATCCTGTTGTAAATAAAAACTGCAAATTCATTTCAACTTTGGTAGTCTTATGATTATGAAACAGGTAAATCTTCACCTTGCCAAGCAAAACTTTAAATTCTCATCTGCGCACTTTCTAATTTTTGATGCTAAAAGTGCAGAAAAACTCCATGGCCATAACTATCGAGTGGAAGTGGATATTGAAATACCAATCACTCATGATTTTAGTGGGCAAGGGTACTTCGTGGATTTTAATGTCTTTAAAAAGTATATTAAAGCAGAACTAGATATTTGGGATGAACACGTTTTGCTGCCGGCAAAAAATAAGGAAGTTCTCGTTCAAGAAAATGGTAATAGCCTCGAAGTGCGTTTCCGTGAACGTTATTATGTTTTTCCAAAAAATGAAGTGATTCTGTTGCCGATTACCAATACCAGCGTGGAGCAGCTAGCCGATCTGTTATCTAGTAAATTTGCTCGTGAATTTTCTAGATATGGAGTTGAGGCCGTGAGAGTTAGTGTCGAGGAGACGCAGGGACAGTCCGCAATGGTGAGAGCAGTTTGCCAGTCTTAACTTCCTCGCTAGTAAGTTCTCGGACGATGCGGTAAGACCAAAAACAAATTCTACCTGCTTTTTCGAGAAGTCTTTCCATTATTCTTTCTTCAGTTAATTGCGGAGATCCATCACAGTCAATATGGGCAAAATCAGCAAAGGCATCGATATGCTGAACATGCCAAGAGTAAAGGGGAGATAATTTTTGACTAAAATCTCTGTTTGTTTGATTGTGACCAACTTCAATTGTAGCCACTAAAATTTTCTCTAATGTGGGATTTTCAATTTGTTCGCGAGCGAGACGGATTGTTTCGGCATCAGAGGTTGCAATTACGAAACTCTCTTCAAAGCTCTCTTTTTTGCTAACTAAAAAGTGTTTTTGTAAATCATTTGGTGTTAATGAGCTTGGACCTACTGAGGCAACTTTTTGTGGTGTTTCTGTTTCATTTTGAATTTGCAGAGCAAAGCGTTGGTTGCCCTTGATCTCCACAAGAAAAGTCCCTGCAGACAGTGGAATCTTTGATTTTTTGGATTCAAAGTACTTATCAAAAGTGAGGACTGTTTCTGCGAGCACTTTTCCTGAGCGGTCTCTACTGGTGACAGTTATTGGATTTTTATCTGGAAACAAATTTAACGCAAAAACAATGGCAGTGCTCTTCGCTTGAACTTGGGGTGGGGAGTATATAAAGTGAGTACCAGTTTTTTGGGCAGATGGTAAAAGGCGTCCTTGGCATTGAAATGAAAACTCTAACTTTGAGCTAAAAGTCTTAATAGCAAAAACCTCTGCATTTTTGAGAAAAAGATCTCCAGGTATTTCTAATTGCGTTTTGGCTTTAATGAGCTCTCTTTGCTCTTTAAAAAGAGGGTGTTGGGTTTGAAACCAAAATGCCTCGGTCTGGGCTGAGGCATTTTTGATACTGACAGTGAGTTGTTCGGGGAGGCAGCTTTCAAGAGTGTAGTGCTGTATATAATTGCTGGCATTTACAGAATTTGAAAAGATAATAACACTAATGCTGATAATCAAGTGCTGCCATTTAAACATAAATTGATATCGGCGTTAGTTTTCGTGAACTAAGGCTAGAAATAAAAAAAGAGCTCCTCGCGGAGCTCTTGCTAGACTTTTGAATGAGCTGAACTAGAAGCTCGAGGCATCGCCGATTCCGCCGCGATCGTCATCATCAAAAGGAATAACTTGAGAAGATTTGTTTTCAGAAGTTATCTTTTTGTTATTGGGTTTTTCAGTTCTTTCTGCCTTAAGTGGAATGACTTCTGCTTCAGGTGCTGCTTTAGTGCTGACCTTTTTTTCAACATTTTGGGGGAGAGAAGTCTTCTTTTTTGTTGCTACAGGAGCTGAAGTCTTTACCTTTGGTGCTGCTTCAGAAGAGACAGATGAGTGATCTGCGGTCTTAGCTCCCGTAATGACAGAACCCAACTCTACCACTAAATTATGCATTTGGGTTGCTTGCGATGAAATTTCTTCGGCAGTGGAAGCAATTTCTTCAGATGAAGCTGCATTGCTTTGAGCACCGTGGTCAAGTTGATTCATTGCTTTAGATACTTGTTGGATGCCTGTGGTTTGTTCTGAGGAAGCCGCTGAGATTTCATTGGCTAAGTCAGAGACCTTTTTTACAGAGATAAGGATTTCACTCATCACTGCACCTGAACGGTCTGCGACGTTAGTTCCACGTTCAATTTTTTCTACAGAGTCTTTAATTAAAGATGTGATATCTTTTGCCGCAGAAGCAGAACGCATTGCCAATGCTCGAACGGCTTCGGCAACAACAGCAAAGCCTTTTCCTTGTTCACCTGCGCGTGCAGCTTCGACTGCAGCATTCAGAGCGAGCAGGTTGGTTTGAAAGGCAATATCATCGATGACATTGATAATTTCTTCGATCTGCTTTGAGGATTTTGAAATATCTTGCATATGCTCAACAAGAGTGTGGATTTCTTTTTCTCCTCGCTCGGCTGATTCGCGAGAGGAATGAGAAAGTGCTGCTGCTTGTTTAGCGTTGTCAGAATTCATTTGCACCATGGAGGACATTTCTTCTAGGGAAGCCACTGTTTCTTCGAGAGAAGCCGCAGAGGCTGTGGAGGATTGAGATAGGTTTTGCCCAGCAAGAGTCAATTGTTGTATTGCTGATCCCACTTGAAAGCTTGCAGAGTAGATTTTTTCTGCCACTGCTTGAAAAACTTTTGTAAGTCGAGTTGCAATCCAGAGGAGGGCAAATACAGAAAGAAAAACAGCAAAGAGAGAAGCGAAAACTGTAGTGTTAGTAGTTCGCCTAAAATCTTGATCTATAATGGTATTTGCTTCTTTGGCGTGGTCCAGAATTAATTTTTGTGTAGCTTGCAGAGATTTGCGAGTGGCAATGGCATTAACGTGCCATGTGCCACCATTAATCTTTTCCATGGCAGCTTTGCGACTTTCTGGAGTGTTTTGCTTTAAGAGCTCAATGGACGCTTTGGATTCATTGATGAACGCAGTGGCCACGGCAATGGTTTTATTCTCTTCTAAAACAGCCTTTTCATCAGCTGGAAGCTCTTGATCGGTGTAGGATTTAAAAGCTTTCTCGAATGATTTAACCGAGTTTTCAGCCTTTTGAATAAAGTCGGCAAAAGCTTTAGGGTCTTCGTGGGTGGAGTAAGCAGCCCACGAAAAATAACCAACAGAAGCTCGTTGCATGAGGGCATCTCCAATAACTTCCACGTTAGGAATATGCCTGTTAAAAGCTTCGTCACCTAATTCATATATTTCTTTAGAATTTATGTAGCTGACATAACCAGTTATTACAAAACCAATCACCGGGATTGCTGCTGCGAATAGTAATTGACCCTTAAGGCCACTAAACCAAGATTTGCTTATCATTTTTAAATCCTCTCAAACGGTTAAGATCCCCAACTTAGTATCGTCAAAAGATGATAACTACTTGAAATAAGTTTTCTTTACATAATGAAAGCGCCAAAGGTCTAGTTTTGAGAACGCTTAAAACATTATTTTTGCGTCCTATTCTTGTCTGAGCTAGACCTAGAGATAGTTATCTCAGAATGAGAGGGGGAGTTCAGGATGAAACTCAAATCTTTGTGTAGCATAATTATTCTTGCGGGTTTTGTTTTTACCACACAATCAATCAGTGACTCTCGGGAAGTTTGTAAAGGCTTCTTACCTCCTAACGACTTAAAAATTCCAGTTAGCATTTTTAATACGGGTGGCTTAACTGAAGCTCAATTCAATACTGTACTTGATCGTATCGAAAAGATTTATGGTCCAGACATTGCGGCAATGGGTAATCGATTGAAAGTCAATAGACTGTGGGATGATCCCACAGTAAATGCTTCAGCAAATCGTTCAGGTAAAGACTTTGTGATTAATATGTATGGTGGATTGGCTCGTCATGCCGCTGTAACGGAAGAAGGCTTTGCTTTAGTTGCCTGTCACGAGATCGGTCACCATATTGGTGGGGCTCCTAAAGTCAAAGGTTGGTTTAATAATTGGGCTTCTAATGAAGGGGCTTCTGATTATTTTGCAACTTTAAAATGTTTACGACGTTATTTTGCTTCTTTTGAGTCTGGGGATGTTTTAGATAAATCCGAAGTATCTACATTTGCTCGCCAATCTTGCGAAGCGCAGTGGGTGAATCTCTATGATCAAGAAATTTGTTTGCTCAATTCATTAGCGGGGCAAAGTGTTGCCAACCTCTTTGCAGATCTTCGTAAAGACAAAGCCCCACCAAAATTTGAAACTCCAGATCCTAAAAAGGTCAGTCGTATTGACGATAATCATCCCGAAACTCAATGTCGCTTGGACACCTACTTCCAAGGCGCTCTTTGTATTTCAAAAATTAATGAGCCTTTAAGCGACACAGATTATCGTATGGGCAGTTGTCACGAGGAAACAGACACTGTTGGTCTGCGTCCTCGTTGTTGGTTTGTTCCAAACTAACTGGCAGACTTAAGAGTCTCTACTAGTTCATTGAGCACTTGAGCTTGCTCTGAGAGTTCTTGTGCAGATTTCGCAGAGTTCATCGAAATCTGAGTGCTCTCGTTAGTAGAGGCTTCCAAGCTTTCAACATTCGATTTGATATCTCTGATGCCCTGACTTTGTTCTTCGCTTGCCGTTGAAATCTCCCCATTCAGAGAAGCAACTTTTTCAACGGATTTAAGAATTTTAGTAAGAGAGTCTCCAGATTTGTTGGCAATTTTTTGTCCCATCGAAATTTGCTCAACACTGTCTTGAATAAGTTTTGTGATATCTTTTGCAGCTGAAGACGAACGATGAGCAAGTGTTCTGACCGCATCAGCCACTACGGCAAATCCTCTTCCTTGTTCTCCGGCTCGTGCAGCTTCTACCGAGGCATTAAGAGCAAGAAGGTTGGTTTGGAAAGCAATATCTTCAATGACATTAATGATTTCGGCAATTTTCTTTGAGGAACTTGTGATTTGATTCATCATTTCCATAAGCTCTGTCATGTTGCGTTCACCTTCCACAGCAATCTGGTTAGATTCTTGTGAAAGTTTTGCTGCCTGTTTGGCGTTTTCTGTATTTAATTCCACAATTCGCGTGATTTCGTAGAGAGCAGCAGCAGTGCTTTGGATAGAGGCAGCTTGTTGTTCGGTTCCTGCAGAGATATTCACCGCAGTTGCGCTAGACTCAGATGCGGTTTGATTCATTTTTTGTGTGAGAGTTACAAGTTCAGAAACTATGGATCCCTGGTTGATTATAATTTGATGGAACTTTCTAGAGATCAGCACCGCCGGAATAGATTCCACAACCACAAACACAGCATGCACTAAAACAATCCAGAATGAGGCTTCGTAATTGAAGACACTCTTAGGAAGGAAGTACCAAAAGCCTAAGTGATGAACGGCAATTGTAGCCGCAGCAGCAACGATGACCCAAGGATTGGCAAACACAATCATTACTGCGAGCATTACGAAGATATGAAAGTGCATTTCAATCATACCTTGAGCCAAGTGGATGAGCAATCCACTTAGCGCCATGAGAGCAACCCCTAAACTAATAGATGTTACTTTGGAAGTTTTGTTCATTAAATAGAGTACTGTGGGTCCTGCGACAATAGCAGCAGTGGCAATTGCCGCAAATCCAAGACCTGTGCCAAAAAAGCTCGCGACTCCCATCATAATCGGAAGATGTCCTGCAACTAAGAGTAACATCCACTTGTTGACGTTGCCAGTGTAGGTTTGTTCTATGCTATTCATTCTTGGCCCCCATATTTTATGCCCCAAGGATCGATTTGTTTGGCAACAGAACTACCTACAGCACATCCAAAAATGGGATAAGCTGTGACTAGTTTGTTGTCTTTTAATTTTGTTAATAAATTAAGATCTTCATAGACATCGACTCGCGAGTCATTGTAGCCGCCGCTGTAGCGAACAAAATGGTTGGAATCAAGAATCACGAGCTGAGGCACGCTTTCGATGCCAAACCTTGCGAAGGCCTCTTCACTTGAAACAGGAATAATTTTGTATCCCGCAGATTTTAACTCGTCTTGTCTCTTGAATGAGTTGCCAATAACTAAAATATATTCATCGACATTATTTAGAGGTTTTCGTTCTAACAAATAACGAGATGCTCTCTTTGAGCACCCACATTCAGAGCTTAATATATGGAGCATTTTCCAATTTTGAGTTTTTGCTATTTCAGGAGCAGAATTGAGATTGCGCAATTGCACGTTTGCAAATGCTAGCGTATGAAATCCCATCATGTAACTCAGAGGGACTGAGATAGTGACGAACCAAACTGTCAAAACGAACCATTGCTTTTTCATGTACAATGATTCGGTTGTAATGTTCAACTTTTGAAGTGCAGAAATGCATATTATCGAAGAATCTTCATATAGTTCTTTGGCTCACATTGTAATCAAAAAAAATTAACAGATGGAGAATTCTGTTTAACCACTTGAATGCTTGAGTTAAATTTTAATTATTTTAGATTATCAGCGCTGTGTTTCTATGAGATTGTTAAATAATCCTGACTTAGATCAAAGAAAACATCACACTTGTAAAGAAAAATTATTAACTCATATTTGATGGTCAAATCAATTGTGCTTTCAGTGATGAGTCTAGTCCCAATATGAAGCGCAAATACTCTTCTACCTCTAACAAACCTTCTTCGTATTGTTCGCAGTCTTGAAAGACCCAGCGAGCAAACTGCTTAGAAGGTTGCACAAAAGTTTCGTGCATGGGTTGTACTTGTTTGTAAAACTGATTGAAGACTCCTTCAGGAGTGCGCCCTCTCTCGCGAATGTCTCGGTGCAAGCGACGTTGAAAACGTAAATCTTCGGGAGTATCAAAGAAAACAGAAGCATCCAGTAATTCACGGACTTCAGGAGAATGTAGAATCAAAATGCCGTCCAATAGGATTAAAGTTTTGGGTTCGGCCAATTGCTGAGCATTCAGGCGAGAATGGGTGGCAAAATCATACTTGGGAAGAGTAGTTCTTTTGCCTTCTTTGAGAGATTTTAAAACTTGGGCGAGGCTTGAAAAGTCTAGAGAAGAAGGGTGGTCAAAATTAATTTTGCCACCATCAAAGTCAAAATTTTTAGATTGATCAAAGTAAAAATCATCTTGATAAAGTACAGTGCAAAACTGTTCACCAAATTTTTTAAGGAGATCATTAACAAAATATGTTTTTCCAGAACCACTGCCACCGGCAACACCTAAAATAAAGAACTTTCTCATGATCCCCTCGCGGTCTTAAAGTTTTTGCACGTTATTACGTTGAACATTTCGCATTTGGACCTTTTCGCTCCGATTAAAAAGGAAGATGCGCATATCAGCTGTGCTGCCCATAGATTCTACTTGAATTTGTATTTTGCGTATTGAACCTACACCACGGAGTTGTTCTGATGATACGACTTCTCCTCTTTGTAGGCGCTGAAGACCTCGCAATTGACTCGAAGTAAAAATTTGTCCACGAGTAGAGTGCAGCAGAGTGCGATGGACTTTGAGGTTTCCACTCAAAACTTGTAAGTCTATGCGATCTAATTGTGTACGACCATCTAGTTCAATTTCGATAAACTCTCCGCCATTACGTCTTGAGATGCTCACAATATTAACTTCTGCACTATTGGCCATGGCATTGCGATAGCCTGGAGGAACAGGCCCCAGGGTGTCTGCTCCTGGTAAAACACCTCCTGCAGCTGGGAGGGGTGCTGGTAAACTTGCGCCTTGGTCTAAATTTTCAAAAGTCACTTCACGAGATTGCACTTCGTACCACTGGCCACGGTTATTCAAGCAAGCAATACCCCGCACTCGCTCTGTCGCTCGTCGAGTGGTGATGACACTTTCATATTCACGACAGAGTTGATTGGTGCGGCGATGAGTTCCTGAGCGAATAGTAGTAATCGAACCCCTAGCTCCAGTGCGGGAGCCATAATCAGAGCCTTGCCACGTGATTTGTTCCTGTTCATTTTCTGACTCAAGAGCTCGACGTTGCGCCTCGGCTAATGCCTGACGATCACGTTCGTCCATATCTGCGCCAATGCGATTACCTATAACTCCGCCAATGATAGCGCCAATGAAGGCATTGCGCTCTTGATTCTTGTCACTGCCAGCCTGCGAACCGATGATGGCCCCCACAACACCTCCGATGAGAGTGCCGACATCTTCTTTGTTGGCAAGAGTTGTTTGCGGTACGACTAAAGAGCTCGTCACAACGACTGCAGATAGTCCTAGAGTGAATGATTTTTTTAAATTCTTTGGCTGCATAAACACCTCCGAATGGCTTTGCGAGGTACTGTGCAGAAATGGTTCCCACGGGAGAGTTCAATTAAGCGAGGATGAGGTGTCTAGATTTGAGACAGGTGTCAAAAATGGTTAATCCAAAGGGGAGTCTTGTTGATCCCAAGTTTTTTTAGCGAAGAAAGGTCTCCTCCATAATAGATAGGATATTTGGGTAATTCTGGAATTTGTTTTAATTCCTTTGCATTGCCAAAGCCGATGATGAGTAGATTTTCTGGGATTAATTTTGCACCTGTTCTGAAATCTTCGAGGAGTTTTTTGCAGGGGGTGCAGTTGCTGGCAATAATTAAAACAGAGCGGTTTTCAAAGGTTACAGGCCCTGGGGCGCCAGACCTGAGATTCCAGGTAGTGAGTTTTTGTAAAACTAAAAACTTTTCTTTATTTGAATCTTCTTTTACGGATGAGCCAAGAGCGGGATAAAAATCCGCTGCGATTAGTAGCCCAAAAATTGATAAAAGTAAGACCTTTTTCATCAATAAGATATTTAAACAAAGATCTTGCAAATGCAAGTAATTTGCAATACCAGTGGGTGCATGGAGGCTCAAATGAAATCTTTATTGTCGATGTTTTTATGTCTTTTTTCTTTAAATATTGCTTTTGCTTCTCAGGGGGATCACGACCATGCAGATGAAAACTTTCCGGAAGATGCTCTTTTAATTCTGGAGGGGGCTGATGCCATCGATCAAACAGAGTGCTTTCTTTTTGTTCTTGAGACGGGCTTTAATGGCTCTGCTTCATCTCAAAACTATTATCTTAAAGTACAAAGTAGTTACGTTCACGGTACAGAGGCGAGCCCGGCATTTGTTCTCACAAAACACTCCAAAAATGCTGACACTTATATGGGAACAACAGGGCAGGACTCCCTAGCGGTCGTTTTTAAAAGTAATAGTATCGATCCAAGAGAGATCAAGCAGTTTAGTATTCGCTGGTTACATGGAAGTCACTATCACACCAATCGTTGCCAAGATCTAAAGCCTCATCAGCACTAATAAAGTTTTGTGTTTGCTTTAGCCTTTAACATATTACAGATATTTTTTTTATTTCCAATAGTTGCTTCTAGTTCAGAGCAACTGTTGGAGAAGATTGTTATTGAAGATCAAAAATCAGTTTCTGAACTTCGCTCTGCTCAGGATTTTTATCAAAGTAAAAATATAATTACTAAATCACAAACAAATCAGCAATTAGAGTCGTTTTCCGAGAGTTTAGCTCAAACTCGGGGTGTACAGGTGCAGGCTTCTTGTGCCTTTTGTGGGTCAAAACGACTAACTTTGAACGGGTTAAAAGCAGAGCACACAGCTATTCTTGTTGATAATCTCCCGTTGTACTCTTCGGTATCTAGTTTTTATGCTGTAGATGCTATACCAAATATTTTAATTGAAGACACTTTGGTTTTTAGAGGTGCTGGTTCAACTCTGTTAAGTGGCGAAACAATTGGTGGTGCTTTAAATATCAAAACCAAAGAGCCATTCCGGAATTACAATCAAATCAATATAGCCATTGGCGATAGTGGAGAAAGAAAATTACAGATACTGAGTGAAAGACGACTGCGAGAAAATCATGCAGTGATGATTGCTGGTGAAATTTCTGACTGGGGTGCCGTTGATAAAGACAATAACAAAGTAACTGAGGCACCGTTTAGAGAAACAAAGAATGTATCTTGGCGCTCCGCTCATGATATTTCTAAAGGAGTTTCTCTGACCTCACGTCTAAGTTACAACGAGTTGAATGTCTTTGGTGGCAGTCCTCATAAGATCTACAAAGATGGCATTGAACCGAGCCCCGAGCCTGATGATTTTATAAATGGTGATGTTAGGAATAGATTTATCGGAGACTCACAAAGAATCACAGACAATATTTTCTATCAAAGGTTAGACTTTGCCCTACAAGGAAAATGGGATCAGACAGAGAATCAACAGTGGAATTTTTCTTTAGGGGGAGCAAAACAATCGCAAGAGGCACTTTATAACCATGGTTTTGATTATGATAGCGTTGATGAGATTCAAGTTTTGCAAATTGAAAATACCACATCTATAAATGACAGGCTAAATGTGCAAAGTGGTGTGGTCAGTAAACATCAGGATTATCAAAGTGAATCGCAAGAGTTGTATCAAGTGATGAACTTGCGTTCTGATAGTTTTACTTTGGCCAATAGTGGACTTTGGAGTGAGGCAACTTGGGCTGCTGCAGATCCATTGTTGTTCAATTTAGGACTGCGTGGTGATCAGTATGTAGTGGAGTGGCGTGACTTGGGACAAAAGCTTCACAAGCAGGCTTTGTCCTGGCATTTCAGTGGTCGGTATCAGCATTCTCCAGAGTGGACTTCAAAAGTGGGTGTGGGGCGAGCACATCGAGTGCCATTGACAATGTTTGAGAGTCAACACGGGCTCAATGAGCACGGCTTTGAGGTGGCAATTGAGCAGTTAGAGCAGGCGACAACTTTGCAGTACTCAGCTTTATATCAAACCGAATGGGACTATTTTGAATGGAATGTGTTAAGTACGAATTTAAAACACATGGCCTATGCTCAAGAACAGAGTTTGAGCACGGATCCTTTACTCTACACCAATAGCCAAGAAGACTACGAAATAGGTATGAGTGATGTGGCTTATGGGCGACAGCTCAGTGAAAAAACGCGTGGAGAAATTATTTTTGAAAGGTATTTTTACCCCCACGACTACAAAGAAAAACTCCCCGTGGCTGCAATCGAAGAGAAGCTGCAACTAAAATTTGAATACAATCAAGAAGTTCATTTTGTCAGTGCCACGGCAACGAGGATTGGAAGTCGTCACTTGCGGGACTATGGCTACGACAAGAATTACAATCGTGTTGAGGGAACTTTTCCAGATCCAGAAGAAGGTAAAGATTTAAAAAAGCAAATATCACCTGAGTTTTGGACTTTGGATCTTGGCTATGAAAATAAAAAATATCGCAATGTGAGCATAAGATTTGATTGTTTAAATTGCCTAGACGAGACGCAAACTAAAAGGGGCGATAGCCCTCTGACTTGGGCTGAGCACAAGGGACATTTTCATATAGATAATTTACATCTTTGGGGTCCACTTCGAGGTCGTCAGCTATTTGCGAGCGTGACTTGGATTTTGTAGAAGTTCTTTCAATCTATTTTTTAAGTCGTCGAGAAATTTGTTCCATTATGACGACAATAACAAAAATAATAATGAGCACAGCAGAAAAGCGATCCCACTGACCAAATTCTTGGTAGGTGTGCAATTTGAGTCCTAAACCTCCGGCGCCGACGTAGCCTATGATGGCAGCAGAACGAATATTGTACTCAAACATCCAAAGTGTTTGGGACAACAAGAGACCTTTAATTTCTGGCCAGACACCATAATAAAAGGAAAGCACCTGGGAGTGCCCATGAAGACGCAGCCATTGGTAAGAATGAAAGTCCATGCTGTCGATAGCATCCGTAAAAAATTTAGCTAAGTAGCTCACGGAGTAGAGAGTGAGGGCTAAAACACCTGCGAGAGGGTAGGGGCCAATGAGAGAGACTGCGATGATAGCCCAAATCAAAGAGGGGATGGTGCGAATAGCAGAAATCACTAGCAAGGTGATTTGTGAAAGCCAAGGTCTAGATGTTTTTTTTGCAGCAAGAACACTGACTGGTAATGAGAAGATGAGCGCTAAGCCTGTTGCCCAATAAGCTATTTGAAATGTTTCTTTTAGGCCTTCGGTGATATCCTGCCAAATCGAAAAGTCTGGAGGGAAAAAGTCATGAGCAAGGCGTACCAGTTGATCCCACCATGAAATTTCACGGGGACTTCCTTCTAGGGCTGGTAAAGAAAAGATGCCAAGGGCAATGACAAAAGTTAGTGAGAGCCAAAACTTTGCTTTCATAAAAGCTCCCAGCTATTTTCTTGCAGTTGGAGAATACGATCAGCGTATTTTTTTGCAAGACTCCAGTCGTGTAAAATAATTACAGCTGCTCTTTGCTTGTTTTTGCATTCCTGCGAAATAACTTCCATGACTTGATCTGCACGTTCAGGATCAAGCTGACTGATGGGTTCATCTAATAGCAACAGCGGAGCCCGATGTAAGAGAGAGCGAGCTAGTGCGATCCGCTGTTTTTCTCCACCAGAGTATTTCTTAACAGGTTTTTGTGGAAGAGATGACAATCCCAATCGCACTAACATCGATTGAATCTTTTGTTCCTGATCGAGTTTGAGATTTTCAAAAAACGAAATCTGGGGATTTAACAAAGCGAGCTTAACATTCGTTTCAGCAGTGAGTTCTTCGCTGAGAGCAAGCTCTTGCGGTTGATACACTGATTCAGTTAGTTTTTTGATACTGACACTAGGGTGTTGATGAGCAAAGGCAATTTCTTTGAGAAGAGTTGTTTTGCCAATACCAGAAGAGCCGATGATAGCTAAAATTTCACCGCTGTTGAGGGAAAAGCTGAGATCCGCAATCAACAATCGATTTTGGACCTTTACTTGATGATGGCTAACTTCTAAAACTTTCAAAAAATGGCCTTAATTCTTATTTTTTAAAAAACCAGTGAGATCAGTAAATTCTTTTAACGAAGAAAGATGTTTTTCTGAAGTGCTTTCTACGAGTTTAGAAGTAAATACTTGGTCACGAAGCTCGGGGTTTTCTTGGTTGAGATCAAGGAGAGCTTTTTTGAGTAATTTTTTTTGATTATCAGAAATAGTTTTTCGAATCGCAATAATGTGAGTCGGGACAGGACCTTGTTTTTGCAAAATACGAAGTTTAGATTTTTCTTCAGCAGTGAGATGTTTGTCTTCTAGAAAAACATAATCACTAACTGCGGCCGCTTCAGCGTTGCCTTCAAAAATACGTTGAATTGCAGAAGTATAGCCACTGCCATAATAAACATTATTTTTACCAAAAAAGGCTTCTGGGTTTTGTTCTTTTTGCAAGAGC
>JBKHVM010000018.1:7352-39677 GCA_046570065.1 Bdellovibrionia bacterium | reverse complement strand
ATCGGAACTTCAGTTAATCATGTATATATCCCGTTTAAGCATCTTTCAGACCAAATACACGGCATGTTCCAGGATCAAAAAAACAATGCAGTGGTACTAGGGAAAGCCTCCTCACAAAAGTGGACCCCCTTCTAAAGAAGTATTGGGTTCAGCATGCACCATGTTGCTGGAGATAAACGTCGGCCTTGCTATTCCGGTTAGTACAGGGCTCGTATTGATCATCATTCCAGGGCATACCCATACAATATCAAGGCCAACATCTAGCTTCCTCCCCCTAATGTTTTCCTGTAATCTTCCGATTTATTACATATTGCAATTTGCAATATGTAATAGTTATGTTAGGATAGCCATATGAGAAACTTCGTAGGATTAAAACCACAAGACATTTTATTGATGATGAAGCTGCTATCTGAGCCAGGTCTTTCCCAAATGGACCTATCTAAAAAGCTTCAGATGAGCCAAGCCGAAGTCAGTCATGGACTCAAGCGGCTAAAAGGTTCACACCTGCTGAACCTTGAAGGTAGAGTGATTAGAGAGTCAGCCATTGAGCTTCTAGTACATGCTGTAAAGTACTTCTACCCCGCGCAGCTCGGTGCCCCCTCGGTAGGGATTCCTACTGCTCATGCAAACCCCGATTTCAAATATGTGAAAAACAATGAGGGAGAATCTTATGTCTGGTCCTTTGCAGAAGGAAAAGTAAAAGGCATTTCTTTAATACCCATCTATCCATCACTGCCTTATGCTTGCTCAGAAGACAAAACTCTCTATAGAATAGCAAGCCTAGTAGAAATGATCCGCGCTGGTCGAGCTAGAGAACGCAAGATAGCTGAAGATGAGTTGCAAAAGTTAATAAAAGGTTTGAAAGAAAAAGTAGAGACATTCACTTAGACATCTTAAAATTGACAGTCAAAGCTCTTGGCGAATTGGCTGATGATCTGGTGTTTATCGGGGGATCAACAATTTCTCTCTATATTACCGAGCCAGAAGTTGTTTAGGTTAGAGAAACTTTAGATGTAGATTGCATTGTTGAAGTCAGTGGACGAATTGAGTACGACGAAATTATTCAGAGACTAAGAAAAAAGGGCTTCTCTGAAGACATGGAAGAAAAGATCATTTGTCGCTATAAAAAGGGCGAGCTAATTCTGGATGTCATGCCGACTGATGCAAGGATATTGGAGTTTACTAATAAATGGTATAAGCCCGCTATCCAAAATACAATTGAGAACTCGATAGGTGGCAAGAGAATCAAAATCTTCAGCCCAGCCTATCTGATTGCCTCGAAAATTGAAGCCTTCAAAGGGCGAGGCAAGGGATCTTTCCTATCCAGTACAGAGATTGAAGATATCAGAACGCTATTTGATGGTAGATCAGCTATTGCCAATGACCTTTTATCAGCTCCCGCCGATGTTCAAAAAGAACTAAAGAAAGAACTGTCTGCTTGGGTTAAAAGCGCAGACTTTCTTGACGCGATGGAAGGTCATATCGCAGATCGACAAAATACTGCGGGAAGAAAGAAGATCATCCTTCAAAGGATTCAGGATTTTTTAGATAACTAAAATCCTATGCTATTCACTAAAAACAACTATTCACTTTAAAGTGAATAGTTGTCCAAAATGGATGATCCTAAAAGCGGAGGATACAATTCCAGCCAAAATTTCAGTGACCAATAGTGACCACAACAACCTAGAAAATCCAGCAACAAGACCGAACAAGCTGAAAAACTTCAAGCTTGTAACTTATTAAAAGAAATTTCCTCTTAACATTTTTGTCCTGCTGGACTTTATTTTGTGTACTTCTGACTTGGTCAGCATTAATTAGATAAGGAATAATGATGATTTTTAATAATAACTTTTTGCAAGTGCAGATAGAAGCAAATACCATATTGATTTGATGCTTGTTCTAAAATGAGATGACTATAAAGCACATATTCCATTATTTCTCAGTACTTGATAAAGTTAGGTATTGGGTGAACTTTTTATGAAAAATTTCTTGGTGCTCTTTTTGATTGGCACTCTGAGTGTTTTCGCTTTTCAAAACTGCGGAGGTGGTTTTTTCTCCGATATGAGAGCCGTTACGAATAATAATTTCATCAAGTTAGATACTAGTACCGGTATCAAAAACATTCCGCCATCCTTTGCTTTTTTTGCTGATGCAATGGACGGTGTTGGCAGTGGAAACCATATTTCTGAAACATCTCCTCATGCTAATATTCATTTTGTAATTAGCAATTCCCCTCAGAACTTTATCGAAAAGTTAAAACAAATTAAGACCATTAATTCAAAAAGTTTTCTAATGCTGCAGGGATATATCTTTGAATGGAAAAGTGTAAAAATTAATGCAGATGCTGACTCCAGATTGAAAGAACTCAAGAGTACTTTAGCAGCCGAAGATCTTCTAGATGTTGTCGTGGGAATCTACCTCATAGACGAACCGTACTGGGTAGATAGCTTGCAATCTCAGCCCTTGGGCTTTAAGCAAGTTTACGATAACTTAAAGATCGCGGCGGAGTTAGTGCAAAAACATTTTGGCAAAGAAGTTTTGCTACTTTCATCTGAAGCATATCCAGTACTAGACACTCATATTGCAAATGGGAACTGGCCAGGGTTTCCTGAGCAATTTGATTTGTTAGCCGTGAACTGTTATTTGGCTTTTGGAGTCGCTTGTGACGGTCAAAGCAAATATAAAAAATATATTGATGCCCTTGAATCTGCTTTAAAAATAAATCAGCGGCAATTTTTAACTTTAGATAACTTTTGGAATAATGAATCACAAATAACGACAACACTGCAGAACAAATTGATTGAAAGAACCAAATATCAAGTAAACCTAGCAAAAGAAAAAAAGATTCCACTGCTAGTTTCATTTTTATACCAATCCCAACCATCTAACATCGACAATCTTGTTGGTTTAGATCAAATGCCTCTGCTGTTTGATTATGTTGCGAGTGTCAGCTCGTCCTTCAGAGGTGTCACTCATTCCTCTCCTCAATAATCAGGACGACTACGTTAAAAATCTTTATTCTTTTGCCAGATCTGCCTAGTTTATAGTGTATCAAAGAGAATGGAGCAAAACAGTAAAAAATATGTGCAGCTTTTTGGATGGTCGTGTTTGAGAAAGCACACTGAAAATAAAGAATGCCCGCTCTGACCTGCGGGCATTCTTTCTGTTAGTAATTATTTTTTAAATTCCAGTGAGGAATTCAAACTTCTCTACTGCGTGAGCTTTACCGGTAAAGTATGATGAAGATCAAATCTGTTGGGTAGAAGAAATACGTCTAGTTAGACTTGTATCAAGGGCCAGTTTTTAAACTCAATAGAGGAGGCTCTTATTTTCGCGACAGTAGTCCATAAATATTTCTTTGAAACTTGGAACAACTGAATCTATCACAGCCGGAACTTTCAGTAACTCTAAACCCCATTTACGTACCTTGGGAATAGTCTGCCAACGTGGATCTTGCTCAAGAACTGGCGATAGAAAAAGTCTCATAAATAGAGGTGCCCAAGAAGTATCAATAAGCGAAAACTCTTTGCCATGAAAGTAAGGTTCCGCAGTAATTATATTTTCGATTTTTTGCAGATCAGAAAATAATTTGGAAATTTTATTTTCAAGTTCATGCGGACTTTGTTCTAGTGTCATCATATAGTGCAAACCAAACAACTCCGCACCAAACTGAATCCATGCGCGCTCCAAGGCTCGTTGAATCGGATTTTGAGGCATTAATGGCTCACCAATAGTCTCATCCACAAATTCATTGATAACTGCCGATTCAAAGATAGTCGTTTGATCATCTACACGCAAGACTGGCACTTTGCCAAGTGGTGAGATATTCCAAAACCACTCAGGTTTATTTTTTAAATCAATATGAGTTATCTTAAAGTCTGCCTTTTTATACTTGAGTGTTATTATAGACCTCTGCACAAATGGACAAAGGACAGCACTGATAACTTCTAATTTCACTTCAAACTCCTCATCATCAAATAATTCATAGATTCGTCTCTTAAGAACACCTAGAGATTGTATAGCATGTACAAAAATTCATCACCAAATTTCAATTCTAAATGTCTTCATTGTCATTTATCAGGGCTCTTTATTCTATTGTATCCACACCATGACAGAAAACCCCCAAACTGCTAAACTTCAACCAGTTAGAAGTGAATTTTGTTCCAATCAGCTTTTTTAAATAGGGTGCGAAAATGACAAAAATGTCCATTCAATTTTCTCGGAAGACTCTTGATTTTTTAGTTAAAGCTGCAAAACAAAAAAATCCTGAGTGGCTCGATTTACATCACGAAGAGTACGAGGCAGTTTTAAAAAAGCCTTTTATTGCCTTGGCTGAACAGATAAAAAAAGAGCTCCAGCCTCAAGCACGAGACTATCATTTTCCGAGCAAAGGATTAGCACGCATTAAGCGCCCTGAATTCAAAGTCAGGGGCGGCCAACCTCAATATAAAGATTGGATTTCGATGATAGCAGCCAAACCATCTCCTTCACGCTTTGAAAGTAATCCCCATTTGTTTTTTGGTTTGTTTCCTAATGAAAATGACAAAGTGATCATCGCTGGTGGCCTCTGGCAACCCACACCTCGACAAGCACGTCTTATTCGCGAAGCCATCGCAAATGATTCAACAGATTTTCATAAACTTTTTAAAGATAAAAAATTTAAAGCTAGTTTTCCTGACGGCTTCTATCCAAAAGAGAAATCTCTTCGTGTTCCCCGTGGATTTTCAGAGGAAGCTGAAGACATAGAATGGATAAAACTTAAAAAATATGTGGTCTACAAATCAGTACCCATAAAGGCATTTATTGCCCCACACTTTCAGCAAAGTGTGGTCAAAGACCTAGAGCAAGCTCTTCGTCTAAACCGACTCCTCGAAAAAGCTCTCGACGTAAGAGAGCGCTTTAATGGAGCAACTGATCGCCAATAAGATTTTGAGCATCTGCAATTTCTTCTGCTGTAGCTTTGCGTACTTCCGTTGCTTCAATTTCAAAGACTAAATCTTGACCTGCAAGTGGATGATTTCCATCTAAAGAAACCAAATCACCATGTACTTGCAAAACTTTATAAACACGGATTGTTCCAGTTTTAGAACGAATAGCCACGGTCTGTCCTACTCTTACGTTGCGAAAATCAGGAATTTTATTTAACGGAAAAAGAATTACTTTTTTAGGATCGTAATAACCATAAGCATCTTCTGCTTTAAGGTGAATAGCTCGCTTGTCGCCAGCTTTGAGGTCACTTAAACCTGAAGCCAAGCCTTTGAGTGGCAGGTTGGCATTTGATTCCAAGGTGAGCACATCTCGATTAACTGAAGAGCTGATCAACTGCCCTGTTGCGTTCTTTAAAAGACATTTAAAAGAAACTATTTGCGCAGACATCGAGAACCCCCTTGAGAGATTTGACCTTAAGAAATAATAAGGCCGGCAAAATGCCGGCCTTACCTCTGAAATTTCAGATCAATCTAAAACTAGTAAGAACGACGTGAATTGTATCCGCCGCCGCCACCACCACGACGTGGCTCTTGTGGTTTAGCTTCAGAAATATTCATAGCACGACCACCTAATTCTTGGCCATTAAGGCTTTCGATAGCTGTTTGTGCTTCGCTAGGTGCAGACATTTCAACAAAGCCAAAACCTTTGCTGCGACCAGTATCACGATCCATGATCACGTTCGAAGACGAGACTGTTCCGTACTGAGAAAAAATTTCTGCAAGCTGATTTGAATCAACACTGTAAGAAAGATTACCGACATATATTTTGTTACCCATTTTGCCTCCTAAAAAAAGCTGGGAGCCATTCGCAGAAGACAAAAGACCATCTCATGAACTACTTGAACGACATTGAACTAGAGTCATTAGAACACAGATTTTACAGAATAGATACGACCAAAGTGAATATGTACAATTTACCCCAAAAGTCGATACCAAATGCACCTCAAGCGACCTGAGGACACGATACTTACCTTTTTCAGGATGGTGTCAAAGCTCATTGGACCTGAAAATAGAGGACTAAAGCCTCCCTGCAAGGTTCTGAGTTAGAACTTAACTCTTACACCATCTTTGAGTTGATCACTTGGATACTGCACAACCAAGTCACCCGCCCGTAAGCCCTCGACGACAACACTATGGCTCTGATTCTTGGCTCCTAAATTGACAACTTGCTTGTGAATCTTTCCGCTATTAATTACAAAAACACTCCACTGACTGCCTTCTTTCACTAAAGAACTTAAAGGTACACTGATCGCATCTGAAATTTTGTTTAGATAAAAAGTAACTTCAATATGATAGTTATCGCCCAACCTTTTATGAACCAAATCTAATTTGTTTACTGGAGTCACAATCACTTCAGTCCGCTCTTCCTCAACCCCCAAGGCAGATATTTTTACAACCCCTGCTTGGCTAATCTTGGAGACAGTTCCTTGAATAGAACCTTCACCACCCCAATTATGGACTTGCGCCTCTACACCCACTTTTAACCGCATCACTTCAGGCGTTAAGAGATCGACGACCACTTCTAAATCCTTGAGACTTGAAATTTCAATCAAAGGCTCACCACGATTTATGGGGCCATAGGAATCTCTAAACACCTTTGTTACTACGCCTGAAATAGGACTTTTAATCTCTGTTTGCTTATCCCAGTCGAGCTCAGCTAAGACGTCACCTTTTTTAACACTGTCACCAACCTTCTTTTGCACTTTACTCAATGTTCCTGTTGCAAAGGCGTACACTATTTGACGCTGCTGAGAGCGCACTCGCCCTTCAACATTTAAGGTTTCAATAAATTCTCCAGAGGTGACAGTAAAGGCCTCAACTTCAAAAACTTCGGGCCTAAGTAAAAAGTATGTCGCAACTACAAAAATAGTAACAATGAGAACATAAAATATCTTACGCATTATCACTCCCTCGCTTTTAAAGCTTTAGAGAAATCCAACTTGGTCACTTTTCGATACAAAATAAATCCACTAGCAAAAAAAGTAAGCAAGAACACAAACACCGCCAAAGCAAAAGTCTTCACTTCAATTATAAACGGAAAACTAAAACTTTCGTTGTGAATCAATTGCGTACTCCCCCAAGAAATAAAATAACCTAAAAAAAGGCCGGGTATAAGAGCTATAAGCACTTGAATGCCTACTTCAAAAAATATAATTTCAAAAGTAGCGCCAACATCAAACCCTAAAATTCTTAAACTTGCGAGCTCCCAATTTTTTTCTGAGAACGAAATATGGGCTGAATTGTAAATTACCGCACCAGCAATCCCCAAAGCAAAAAGATAAAGAATAAAAGTAAATGTCAGAATCATATCACCAATTAAATCATTAAACGAATTTAGCAAAGACTCACGTATAGAAACACTGACCACTTCAGGTTTCTTTTTTAGCTCAATAAAAATATTTTTTGCATGATCAGGATCAATTTTGAGCTTTAAAGAATTCACAAGCTCGGGCTCAAGCAACCAATGACTCAATTTTTTTGCATCCACATAGGCATAGTGGCCTAAAATATCTTTAGAAAAATCCAGGATTGGCACCGAAACTACTTTTTGCGCTCCCTCCTGCAATTTAATCTTTATGATATCACCCTTCTTAAGTTGATGAATCGTTTTAAAATAACTACTAATAACGGCACCTTCTCCAAGACCCTTTAAAGGCAGCCCCTCCTCAGTAGTAACTTTTGTCATACTAGCTTTTACATCATAGATTTTGATAACAATCTCTTTTGCCTGATCTTTTAAAAGAATCTGTGCCCCAAGAATCCTCTCCCCTTCAACGTTAAGCACTCCCTTAATAGCAGCTACTTCATTCATAACGTTGCGAGAATTGGACTTAGCCAAAGCTACTGCTAAATCCTCTCTTTGCACCTTTTGAAATTGATAATCGAGAATTCCATTGATCACATCCGTCCAAAAAGAGCCGGCGATCAGAATAGAAATAGAAAGAGAGAGTCCCAGCAACCCCATTACCATGCGAAGAGGTTTTTTAAATAGTGAACGAATAATCATCTTTGTGAACAATTCTAAATCAAAATAACGAATTAAATTCTCTAGATAGTTCTTACGATAAGATGGAGGAGATGGTGGCCGCAAGGCTTCAGCGGGGTTTAGTTTTAGGACTCGCAATAAAGAGTAAGCTGCACTTAGCCATCCAGGAACAAGGCCACAGATCAAGGCAATAAGAACTGCACTTAAAGACACCGAGAAGTCGATCACAGGAAATCTAAAAAAGTCTTTGTACAAATCTGCATACCAATAACCAATAGCTGCACCAACAGCAATTGCGGGGATAATACCAAAAAGAAGAATTACTGTGACTAATTCAAAATAATGCCACACCAAAGCTCCAGACTGATAGCCCAATGCTTTAAGAGTTGCTATTTGGGGACGATGAAAAGTTATCATTCTCGAAAGAATGATATTTAAAATAAAAAGGGCCACACTCATAAAAACTGCTGGCAACACAATGGCCATAACTTTCTGTTGTGAAATTTCATCCTCAACAAACATATGACTCATTTGTTTGGCACGACCATAGACTTCAATCCCCCCATAAGAGGACAAAACTCTTTCGGTAGCCGCACTCACCACCTGCACAAAGTTTGGATCCTGCAATCCAATTAATAGAGAATTAAAAACTCCCTTCATATTGAACAAGTATTGGAGATGCTGTTCATGAATCCAAAAAATACCAAAATGTTTATCGTCTGGAAGAGGTGCCACGGGGCTTAATGCATAAACAAATTCAGGAGAAATTCCGATGCCAACAATGACGAGCTTTCTCTGGTTACCTCCAAGATTAACAATCAATTCATCGTCAATGCTTAACTTTAATGCCTCTGCAAAAGCTTCATGAACAACAGCTTCTAGAGCTGCTCCTGCCTGTGGCAACCTTCCAACTTTTAAATGAATCTGATTAAGTCGTTTGGTTTCACTCCAAGAAACAAATTGACCAAGAGCCGGCTCCACTTGCTCAGGAACTTGAACCAACCCCATCTTCACAATACGCGACTCTACAAGAGATACACCCTGGATTTTTTCAAGAGCCGGAAGGACCGTAGTTGGTGCTCTCTCAAGATCGACAAAAATATCTGCGAACTGATATTGATGATAAAAATGCTCTTTCGCAATACTCAAAGATTGATAGGAACTCCATGAGGAGACCAGGACAGACAAACCACCAACAAGGAGGAGCGCCACCGAAAGGATTTGCACACTCATACCCTTGAGGTCCCTAAGTAACTTTATCCCGAGAGCGGTCACCAATGAACCTCATCAATTGATATTTTAGTTTCATTTTTCTTAACAGCGCTGATTTGACCATCTGAAAGATAAATCACTCTATCAGCCAAACCAGCGATGGCAGAGTTATGAGTGATAATAACAACGAGTGTTCCTAAATCACGATTCACACGAGCGATAGCTTCTAACACTAATTTTCCAGTTTTAATATCTAAGGCACCTGTGGGCTCATCACAGAGTAGGACCTCTGGCCTCTTGGCAATGGCTCGGGCTATGGCGACACGTTGCTGCTCCCCACCCGAAAGTTGTGCTGGAAAATGATCCATGCGATTGCTTAAGCCTACAAGCTCGAGGGCTTCCTCTGCATGAATGGGATTTTCGACCAAATCTGTAGAGAGCTGCACATTTTCTTTTGCAGTCAAATTGGGAATCAGATTAAAAAACTGAAAGACAAAGCCGACATGCTCGCGACGATACTTTGTCAGATCTTCCCCAGACGACTTCACTAAATCATGCTCTTTAAAAAACACTTTTCCCGAGGTTGGATTGTCCAATCCCCCTAATATATTCAGAAGTGTGGATTTTCCACTTCCGGAGGGTCCCAAAAGTACAATTAATTCACCTGGATTCAGAAAAAGATTAACCCCACGAAGAGCATGAACTTCAAGCTCCCCAACTTTATAACTCTTCGTCAGATCCTCGGCAGTAAAAAGAGGTTTACTCATGCCCTGTTTTAACCGACTTTTTTGCCAGATAGCAAGAGTATTAGCTAGACACGATTAATTGGTTTTCTGTTATCTCAACGACGTTAGGGTTTAATGCTCTTGACAGTGCCATCCTGTAGCTCAATGACAAAATCCACATCAGTTAAGGTTCCAAGGCGATGGGCTATAATCAAGACTGTAACGTCGCTCAGTGATTCTTTTAAAACCCTTTGAATTAAAGAATCAGTCACCACATCCACACTTGCTGTGGATTCATCTAAAATCACAATTTTTGCTTGGATCAACAAAGCCCGAGCAAGACAAAAAAGTTGACGCTGACCCAACGAGAAATTAATTCCGTTTTCACTGACGGGAGTATCTATGCCGTCTCTAAGTTTTTTAACGAAGTCCCACAAGTAAACACGCCTAAGCACACTTTCAATTTGTGCATCGGTGAACTGTTCAAAACGATCTAGATTCGATCTGATTGTACCCATAAATAAAGTAGCATCTTGAGGAACAATAGCAATGTGCCTGCGCAGTTTATCTAAAGGAATCTTATGCGCTGGCACTCCATCCATAAACACGGTCCCTGACTCTAACTCAAAAAGCCGATACAAAGCTTGAAACACAGTGCTCTTACCAGAGCCTGTTCTACCGACAATACCAACTTTAGACCCTTGTGGAATTTTAAAAGAAACATCCTTCAAAACCAAGGGCAAGTGTTGGGCATAACGAGCACATACATTTCTAAACTCGATTTCACCACGAGGGACCCATCCGCTTTCTAAACTACTCTCACCAACCACACTCTGTTCGCTTTCAATTTTGGCCATAAACTGAATTCTTTCCACGCTGGTCAAGCGGCTCTCAATTTCTGAGAATACTCTCACCGCCCAATTTAAATATCCCCAAAAGGATAGTGAATATATAGCCGCAAGTCCCGCCACCCCGGGAGCCAAAGCCCCTTCTCGAACTGCAAATGACAGCCCCAAACAAGTTGAAATGGATATTAGTCCGGCAATAAGTGGCACACGCGAAGAAAACCAACGATTCAACATGTAGTGATTATAAAATGCAACTTGCGACTCCGTTAATTTATGCAAAAATTGATCAGCAAACCATTGCTCTTGCTTAAATGCTCGGATCACGACAAGACCTTGTAGAGTTTCTTTAAAGTGAGCAAAACGCGGAGAACGCTTAATGGAATCCAATCTTTTTACTTCACGAGCCGGAGCTCTATAGTCTTTTTGAATTCGATAATAGAGGGCTCCCACTGGGATAATCAGCAAAATCAAACCTGGCAACAAAACAGCAATAAATACCAAAGCTACTAAAATTTGAAACAGGCAATAAAACGCCGACTCAAAACTAAACTGCAGATTGAAATCAACACTTTCCTGATCCCTTGAAAAACGCTGTAAAATTCGTCCCACAGGTGTAGAATCAAAAAAACGTATAGGAGCATTCATGACTCCTTTTAACATTTGGTTATGCATTTCAACACCTGCAGAAATTCCTCGCCTCAACCACAGGAGATGGCTGCTGATATTAGAAAGCAAGACGGCTACTCCCAAAACCGCGTAGACATTTAATGCCATGACAGTAGAGATTTCTTCGCTTCGTCGTGAAAAATCAGCCAACCAATACTTTTGCAATAGTGGCATGACCGTCGCCAAGAGAGAACCAATAATCAATAGAAAGGCCAGTGACTTTTTGTTACCACCAAGGCTTTTTAAATAATCAAAATAGATTGTTTTCTTTACAGCTCCTAGCTCACGATCTTCATCCTCTGTCTGTCTCGATTCTGTATTCACGGTCTCTGCGTCTGAAGAAGCATGGGATACTTGCACTTGGGCTGCAGCTCGAACTTCATTTTGATGCATTTGAACAAGGTCCCTAAAGTCTTGAGAAGTGACCATAAGTTCAGAGAAAGATCCCATAGCTCGTATTTCACCTTTTTTGATATAAAGAATACGATCAAACTTTTCTAAGTGAGCTAAGCGATGAGTCACCACTAAGCGAGTTAGCCCCTGCCAATGTCCAAAAAGTAATCTTTCAATCAAAAGATCTTCAGTGTGTGGATCTACTGCTGACAAAGGATCATCTAACAATAACACTTCAGGTTTTGCCACCACAGCGCGAGCTAAACTCACCCGCTGTTTCTGCCCGCCAGAAAGATTCACACCTCTTTCGCCAATTTCTGTGCGAAGCCCTCCAGGCAACTCGCGTACATCTTTATCAAGACAAGATAAATGCAAAGCCTTTCTAAACTCTTCGTCACTAACCGAAAAACCAAAATTGATATTCTCTAACAAAGAAGAATTAACAATATAGGCTTCCTGCGGAACGTAGGCGCAACTTGAGGGCTGATGTTTGTAGCCACCTGCAACAAGAGGGATCTCACCTAACAAACCCAATAGAAAACTGCTTTTTCCTCCACCAACTGGCCCCACAATGGCAATAGCCTCACCACGTTTAATTTCTAGATTTAAATTCGTAAGAGCTAAGCTCTGCTGCTCAGGATATTTAAAAGAAGCCCCTCTTAACTCGAAAATATTTTCTTGCGAAATGAGACGAGAAGGCAGATTCTTTTCTCTAGCTAAAAAATCTTGAATACGAGATATTCCTACTTTAGCTGCAGTAAACCTGCCAATCAAGCGAGCTAAACTAGCAAATGGTTCTTCCATTAAACCAAATAACGCTATCAAAGTAAAAATTAGGGCTGCATCTAACTGAAACCCTCGCAAATAATGCACCCAAAATGTTACCAAAAGAACAACAGTCGAGAGAATTAAAAATATAAATCCTGAAGCAACTTCTAGATTTGCAATTTTGCGCTTATGTTGAATTTCACGATTTCTGATCTTCATAACCTCTTCAGAAATTGGAGCTTCCCATGAAAAATACTTTATTAAGCGTATGGCACTGAGTACTTGTGTCATGAGCGTAACACGTTGGTCACGTACCTCTAACATTAGCTCTTCTGATTTTAAATACTCTTTAGCTATAAAGCGCGAAACAGGAGCGAGAAGGCCCATAAGCAAGATTGGCAACAAGGCCGAAAGGCCAATATAGTAAAATAGCATCAAACAAACGACAAAGATGGTTCCAAATGCCCAAACTAAATCCGCAACAATAAGGGGCATGTCAGATACAGATTCTGAATCAGAACTCATATGATTGACAACATCACCTACTGCTGACTTTTGCTGAGCTCCTCGTGAAAGCTTTAAAGTGTGTTTAAAAATTGATACGTTAAGAAGATTCGTAATTTTTTGGTAGGTCCGCAAAGTGCTATAAAAATATAATTGATAACAAACACCGGTAATCACACCGGATAGGCCTAGAGCCATTGCAAAAAAAACAACTTCTAACCACAATTCTGGTTGATCAGACAATTTCTCTAAGCGAGTCACAAAGTTATGTATAAATACTGGCGAGAGCAGTTGGAATACGAGCGCTATGCCGTAAGCTGAGTAAGCCCACTTTAAGTAACCAAAATACTTTTTTATAAGCCGAAGAAAAACCCCGCGCCAGTGTCCATGGAATTTAAAATCTTCCTGCCATTGCGGATGCAACTCTGATGGCAGCAGAACAAGATCTGAAAAGTCTAAAAACTTTTGCCGTCCAAGACGAATGAGTGGACTAATACTACTAAACAACATCGAAACCTCTGCAGGGAACAATTCAAAAATCGGCGATAAGAAAAGCAATAATATAGCTTCATTGCACCCGAGCTCCCAAGTACTTTTCTTTACTAAAACTTAACTCGGCGCCATTAAATGCTACGTATAGAGGAATACACAAATAAATGCTGTAAAAATGATTTTACAACAAAATCAGACTCAAAGACCTAGGTCGAATTTATAAACAAATAAAAATCAAACTCAAGAATAGCATAATTTTTTACCCTATAATTAGTGTTATGACACAAAAAATAAACTCCTCTTTACTGATTGTAGATGATGAAGAACTAATTTTAGAAGTTCTAAGCGCTTCTCTCGGCCAAGAAGGCTTACGTATTGATCAGGCCAATAACGGCAAGAATGCGCTCGAAATGATTAAACAAAATACTTACCATGCTATTTTGTCAGACATCCACATGCCACAAAAAACAGGGTTGGAGCTCCTCAAGGAGATTCGCGATCTAGGCATCATTACCCCGTTTATTGTTCTCACGGGCTTTGGGGACCAACAAAAAGCTGTGGAAGCCCTCAAATTGGGAGCCTTTGATTTTATCGATAAACCTTGGGATGAGCCTTATCTTCAAGATGTAGTTGGCAGAGCATTGGAACTAGGTACTCATTTGGAAAGATTTGCCCAATCGCCTGATGATATCGCTTCGCTACTAGAAGTTCATTTCGAAAACAATCGCAGCTCTTTGGCCTATTTAGCAAAACACCTTAATTTACAAGGAAAGTCATGAAAAAGATCGACTTTCTTTATGTAGGCAATCGCACTGACATTCGTAAGAAAGTCGAAGATATTTGTGCACTCAGGAATTTTACCTATGAGTGCTTAGAGACATTAGATGTTTTATTAGAAAACGGTGAACTTTACGAAAAAACATCTTTGGTTCTCCTTTCTGCAACTGACCTTGAGAATCAAACAGAAATTGCAGGAATGATTCAAGTTACCAAACAAATAAGTCCAGATGCCTACTGCATCGTTTGCATCAGCCAAAAAGTACCAAAGGATCAGTTGCAGTTTATTAAAAAATCTGGTGCCGATTTAGTAATTTTAGATCTCGAAATAGAAACTTCCTGCAAAATGGAATTTGTGGCCACACAAGTTCTAAAAGCAGCTTACTTACCCGTTAAGGTCTCTGAACTTGCTCTTGATTCTGTAGTACCACTGAGTCTTTATCACTTAATGCCTTTAAATCGCAAATTTTTACCTTTTGTGAGAGCCGGAGACACGATTACTGAAAAACGTATCGAACAAGCTGGCAACGTCACTGAGCTCTATATTAAGCGCGAAGAAGTTGAAAAATGGATTCAATATATTCAAGAGCATCAGGATAAATCTGCCAAGGGTGTTGCCAGTCGGTGCCGCTCTCAGTTTCTAAACTTGTCAGCAGCCTTCATTGAGTTAGCTCTAAATATTACCGATCAATCTGAAGGAAGTTCCTTTGAAAAAGGTCGTAGTCTCTATCAAAACTGCTATACCCTAGCAAACGATCTCCTCATGAACTTATCCGTGACCGAAGATGCTTGGAATATCATCAACCAATCAGCAGTTTTCAATTTTGGTCCCATCGAAAGAAGCCCCGCTATCGCTTGTTATGTTGGCTTAACTGCGCTTAAAGCTGGCCTCAAAGATCCGGCTGAAATTATGATCGCGACTCTTCTCATGGATTTGGGATTATTGGATTGCAATCAAAAAACAATACTAAGTATCAATACCGAACAATTTGAAGGTTTACATCCCGAGGACAAAAGTGCTTATTATCAACACCCTACTGTGGGCTTGAATAAATGCCTCTCTCGTAAACTTCCTCTGCCAGAAAGAGTGCAAAATATTATTTCTAAAACTCACGAACAATCTAATGGCAAGGGCTTTCCCAAAAAGGTCCATGGCGAAAATGTGCCACCAGAAGCCTTTTTGATTCAATTTTGCGAACTCATTGATATGGCAAGCCAGATCAAATTGGGCAGAGAAAGAATTGATTTTGCAGAAGCCGTCAAATCAGTTTTTGATCGCGAAGTGAATACGGGGAGCAGAATCCCAGCTCACCTCTTGCTGACTTGGAAAAACCACTTACCACAAATTCCTCAGTCATAACATTCAACCAGGTGACCTCTGCTTAATTCCTAAAGTCCACGCAAATACATTTTGTATTCGTCAACAAAACTGTAGCTGGGAGCTGATGATGGTTTTAAAGTGCACTTTGTTTCGCGCACAAAGATCCCTTCCTTTTTACACTCAAATGCAAAATCACAACGCTGGTGATTGCAGCGAATGGTGTAATCCAAAGCGGGACTGTAAGTACTAGGCTGTGAGTTGAGACTGATGTTTTGCAATTGCTGGATGCAATCAGCTTGCTTTTGATCATTATTAAAACGCGGACACAGATATGTTTGAACAGCTCGGCGTTTTTCTTCTACGGTAGATTTTTCGCTAATAGAGACATCTAAGAGCGAGTGATAGAGGGATCTTACCATAATTTTAGAGCAGCTATCTTTTGGAGTGTTGCCACAGAAAAACTTAAACGCCGGGAAGCTGCCGTTTTGATAATCTCCCCAATACCCACTGTAAGAACGGAAAAGTGGCATCATACGAATACACGCGCCAGCACGACAGCTCTTAGGAGAGTCGTAAGAAATCGTATTTGTTGCTACTCGTGGCCCCTTTAAATCACTGATGGGAGCAGCATAGCGCCAAGTACCCTTAGCATCTAAATAATGAAACTCTGTAGAGGTTAAAGCACCCACAGCGGGAACTCCCAGTGTATCAGCAAGCTGAGGTGCTAAATAGAATCCCGTATTGCAACCTGCAAGATCAACATAAGCTTGTGCTGTGAATCTCCCCTTTAACGAAGCCCACAAAGAGTTCGTAGCTGAATAGCGACCGCCTTTGTAAAGATGAATGCCATAACCAATAGCAGAGTGAGATAGAATATGAAGTGAGTCTATAAGTGGAGACACTTTGGCGTAATCATTTAAAAACACCAAACCAAAGTTTCGTTCGTTAGCTCTTTCGACGACAAAACCTGAAGAAGAAAGAAGTTCTTTTTCTTTTTCAACAGACGTAGAAACATTTGCAAAGATCACCACTAAGGACTGAGGCTCACTCTCAGCAATCTTTTGAGCTTTACCCATAGCAGATTCCAAAAACATGGTGCTGAGTTCATTCCCCACTCCCGTCACAATGACGTGATGAGTTTTGGGATTGCTGGTATTGCCAAGCTTGGCCATGATATAGGCCTGAGCCTGGGGGCTGTTGAACATAAAGGTTATCAAAACGAGGATTAACTTAAACACGGGATGTCTCCTAGAAGGAGCTGGGTTCTATCGCAATTACAGTATTTTGGGCACTGGGAACCGACTTTTTAAATTATTTTCAAGCTCAAGATGCCAATCATCGTTTAAGGAGGTCCTTTCAAACCATATTTCCACGACAGGACCACGCTCATCTCAAAATAAAAGCCCCTCGGGTCTAAGGAGGGGCTTTACTAGAAAACAGCGAGTTCAAAATAACTTCCTAGGGACAGCTTGTGATTCCATTATATTCTACAGCTTTTGCATAAATCTCGTCCTTAGTTGTTAAGCTGTAGCCTTTTCTTACCACTGCCAAAACATCTGTGGTCAAATCTTGAGGATGAAGTTTTTCAACAACCATTTTTTTACAATCACGGTTATCTACTTTTGTATCAACTTCCCCAACAGCCACAAATGGATTACTAATGAGAAGCTTAAATCTTAAACTCGAACCTCTTTCAAAGGTTAATCTCATCATGCTGCCAATCACCTGACTTGAGTTGGGCGAAAGAACATGGTCAACCAAGAGCACCTCTAATTCCTCACCCCTTACTGTCGCTTGAATCTCATCTTTATAGACATTCGTTTCAGTTTTTTGCAAAAGCATCCCTGTTTTTGGGTCTGTTATTAGAATATTTAATTTTTTTTGATGTGGAACACCTTCTAGCTCTTCGACAGTAAAATCAATATTGCACTCACCAGCTTTTTTGGTATGAACCCCAAGACATTCCGAAGAAATTGAGCCACTAAGCTTTGCAGCTTTTAAGGACAACAGAAGCTCATTGAGATCTACTCTAACACCACTGTTACTATTTTCAGTAGCTTCGTCTTCTCCAGAAAACTGAGCAAATCTTGAGTCCATAATTTCGTAGTGACGCAAAGCCGAGTCCCATGAAGCCGCAGTCAACTTGTCACCCTCTTTAAACGCGAAGGCAGTAAAAGCACGAATGCGCTCATAGTCTTTGGCCTCCAATCGCCTTGTTGGCTCAGGCTTCATGCTAGCAATTTCTGATAATACAGTAGATCTATTATCGTGAATAAAACCCATTTTTTTACTGTTAGAAATTAAATCTTCGACGCTTAAAAATCGGTACAAGTAAATGCCCATAACCACTTCATGCATAATCAACTGAGCCTGCTGCTCCAGTGACATGTTGTTAAAAATATGAGAGTCAATCCACACAGCATCTTTAGTTTGCAAAGCTACTTGCTGAAGTTTACCCTCGACAAATTCTACACCTAAAACTTCTTTTGGTATTTTACTGAGATTGATGGGGGCTAAATACCAATTTTTAGTTGCAAAATAATTGATGTTTTTACCAGCCTTCTGATCTTCTGCGGATAGGCTTTTGCGAAGAATTGGCTCAACGATTTGTTTAACCGCAGGCAACTGGCGAGGATCTATGATGTGACTTTCGAGCATTTTAAAATCAATCGCGTTTCCACCGCCACTATCACCAGTACCCATGGTTTCGGCAGTGGTACCTTGATTTGTATTTTTGAAGGTGTGGAAGCTATCTCCACATGCTGACAAAAATTGGCTGGCAATGGCTAGAGTTAATACAGTTTTAACGGTTTTCATAGGATCTCTCCTGTTCAAATATTAAGGTTTCAATTTTGGGGCCAAACTTGAAAGAGAAATTAAACTTATTTACGGTGGCCCACTAGATTTTTTCAGTAATAAGTAATATAATAAATTTACTTTTAGTAAAGGATACTTAAGTGGTTATTTCTATTTATGATTTTGAAGATTATCGTCTCTACTTAAACACTTGGATCGAGCAACAAAGTCAAAAAGGCTTAAAGTCTAAATTTGCCAGTGTTATGAATGTCAGTACCACTTTGGTCAGCTTAATCCTTAAAGGAGAAAAACAAATCTCCCTTGAGCAAGCCACCGAGCTGGTCGATTTTTTAGGGCTCTCTGATCGAGAAAGTGATTACTTCTTTTTGCTGGTAGAATTAAGTCGTGCTGGAACTCATAAACTTAAAAATCGCCTGAAGTTAAAAATTAAAATTGCTAAAAAAGAAGCGCAAAAAGTTTCTTCAAGAGTTAAAAAGGACCACGAGCTCACAGACGACAAAAAAGCAATCTACTACTCTTCATGGGTTTACACTGGCTTAAGAAACCTCACAGCTTTGGAGTCCTATCACGATGTTTCGAGTATAGCGCTACGCCTAGCAATCCCCCACTCAACAGTGAAGCAAGTGTTAGATTTTTTAATTGATAACGGTTTGTGCGTGTCACAGAAAGGGAAAATTACTTATGGCCCGGCCTTTACTCATATCGGCAGCGATTCTCCGTATGTGAATAAGCACCATCAAAACTGGCGCATCAAAGGCATTCAACAAATGGATCGAAAAGGTGATGATGACTTGTTCTTCACGAGTCCCATGTCTCTCTCCGAACAAGCAGCAAAACAAAGTCGAGATATCATTCTCAAATCCATTCAAGAAATCCAAAAAATTGCCGCCCCCTCAACTTCGGAACAAGTGCGCTGCCTCAACATCGACTGGTTTGAATTCTAACCTCCCCCTAATGCTTTCAACTTGAGGTGCAGCTGCCGCCCCCTCGGCTCCAGCCCACTACCTTGAGGTCTTATGAGAGCGCACATCCGCCAAGCGTGATGCGTTCGCCATCAAGACGAACTTTTGTTTTTCAGAGGAGTCCTCCCCCAAAGGCCTCTACGGCTGGGACGCACTCATCCATGAGTTAACCAGCATCGCCCTGTCGGGCGAACACCTCCGGTTTGCTGGATGTCCCTGCTGCAGAGGCCTTTGGGGGAGGACTCCTCTAAAAAACAAAAGCTCGTCTTGATGGCGATGGCGGTTAATCTCATGGATGAGTGTGTGCGCTCTCATAAGACCTCAAGGTAGTGGGCTGGAACCGAGGGGGCTGCAGCTGCGCCTCAAGTTGAAAGCATTAGGGGGAGGTTAGAATTTCGAAGGTTTTGGATTTGCTTTTTTCGCCCTTGATGAGAATGACTTTTGAGGGGCGTAGGTTTAAGTGTTCGGCTAAGAGTTCTTTGATTCTTTCGTTGGCTTTTCCGTCTACAGGGGGCGCGTTGACCCAGACCTCGAAGTTGTGGTCGTCGATCTTTTCGACTTTTTCGATCTTTGAACGTATTTTAACTTTAACATTTATTTTCACAAAATCAGTGTATTTGCTTTTCGTTTTTGAGTCAAAAAGCTAACATTATTGTTTGATGAGGAGAGACTATGGATTCAATCTCACAATTTCTTTGGGGTGCCCTCAGTGCTGAAGCTGTATCAAAAAATGTTGATCGTCCCAAAGTAGCGCCCTGGATTGTCGGTGGTGTTTGCGGTACTCTCCCCGACTTAGATAGCTTTTTTCGTAGCTCTACAGATCCCCTGTTCTCTACTCTCATGCATCGTCATTTTACTCATTCCATTTTTTTTATTCCAATTGGGGCTCTCATTGGCTGGCTTCTGTTGTTCTATTTTTTTAGAAAAGAAAGACACCAATGGCTTCATTACTTTTGGCTCTGTTTGATCTCTTACGGAACTCATTGGATTTTAGATGTTTTGACTTCTTATGGAACACAAATTTTTTGGCCTGTCACTGACCATCGTTTTGCCATGGATTGGATGTCTATCGTTGATCCTCTCGTCACCGTACCTTGGCTTGTAGCTTTTATTGCAATGTTTTTCTTAAAACAAAAAGTCAACGTGGCTCGGGCCATGATCCTATTTTCTGCTCTTTATTTTTCTTGGGCCGGTACACAACACTATCGCGGCCAAAAAGCCCTTCAACAAATTGCCGCTCAACATGGACACAACATTGAACGCTTTCGCCTGCTACCATCATTAGCAAACTCTGTTTGGTTTCGAGCAGTTTACCTCAATCAAGGAATGATCCACTCTGCTGGTATTTTAGTTGAGCCCAATGGTAAGATTCGTTATGCCCTTGGTGAAAAAAGAATTCATGAAGACTTAACCTCATACAAAAACTTGCCTTCTGAATCATTCAGACAATTGCAAATTTGGGATTGGTTTACAGGCTCATGGATGTTTAAAACTTCTGATGAGAGTTTAAGCTTTGGAGATGGACGCTACACCAATTCAGCTACTAGCTTTGACACTCTCTGGGCTCTGACCTTAGATCTTAAGAACCCCAGCCAAAGTTTTAGATCAATGCCAAAATCAATTTCAGGCAATGGGGAGCGGTCCCCTTTTGAAGGCTTTAAGCTCATTCAAAACCCTGAGGGGCTTGTGGAGCTCAAGCCCTCAGTAGCTAGCAGTCTCTAGGCTTGAGCATTGACGATTAGATAAAGCGTGTAGAGTACGTAACTGATTAGGAAGAAAGCTCCCTCTTTACGAGAAATTCTCTGCCCTGTTTTAAAGATCGGCCACATGATTAAGGAAACTAGAATCATTACTGGAATATCGAAATACAATAGAGAGTCACTTACATTTAAACCTTCAGGCGCGATAAAACCAGAAATTCCTAAAATCGCAAAGATATTATAAATGTTACTACCGACAACGTTACCAACGGCAATGTCACGTTCTCCTTTAATCGTCGCCATAACTGATGCCACAACTTCTGGTAATGAAGTTCCAGCCGCAACAATAGTCAAACCAATCACTGTGTCACTCACTCCTAAAAGTTTTGCTAAAGTGATAGCTCCTTTAACTAACCAATCAGCTCCAAACATAATAACTGCTAAGCCACCAACGACATAAACTAAAGAAATAAGTGCCGCCTTGCCTTTTCCTTTTTTAGGTGCTGAAAACTCCTGCTCAGACTCACGAATTAATTCTTGGTTTGCCTTTTTATTCTTGAGAGCTTCGTAAACCAACCACGCTGTGTACGCAACAATCAGAATTGCCAACAAGGCTCCCTCAGCTGGGGAGATGTTTTTACCCATGTAGGCCATACCACCCAGCAAGAGAGATGCTCCAATCAGAATGGGAACCTCTCGGGTGATCATTTGAGAGTGGATAATCAACGGACTAACGAGTGCGGAGATACCGAGGATAAAAAGCACATTAAAATTATTAGAACCCACAACGTTGGCTACCGCAATATCGGCATTGCCTCCAAGTGCTGCTTTTAAACTAACAGCTAACTCCGGCGCACTTGTTCCAAATGCGACAATAGTCAATCCTACAACCACAGGTGGAATACCTATAATAGCAGCTAACTGCGAAGCACCTCGCACTAAAAACTCACCACCAACAACTAAAAAGACTAAACCAAAGACAATGAGACCGAATAACTCGAGATTCATGACAATTCCTTTTTTTAATAAATTAAAAATTGGTCTTGCCAACTCTAGAGCTTCTCAGCCGAAAGTGTATAACCATTATACCTTTGTGTTGACGACCTGAGAACATCTGCTAGCGCAGAAGAGGCTACTCCCCAATGCTGGTGATCCTAATGAATTCTAATTTTACAGTCAATAGGGATGATGGTGGCCAAAAACAAAATCATACACTCCAGATAAAGTGTGGGCATGATTATCAAAACGGGCTAACTCAGACTTCAGGTTGCCCGTAAAATAATAGGCCTTCCTGCCCCCATTTAATTGGACATTTTTTAAAGTGGCCATAGCACAATGAGCTAGTATTTTTTTGTCTTTATAGCTAAAAAAGTTTTCCGGTAACTTAGCCAACCCCTCTAACCATAAGCCAGGCATAAAGTTTCTTGTCTCACGGAATTGAGGACAGTTATTGAGTAAACGGGGGCTAATATGAGACGTAAGATAACCTAAGCCAAGAGCGATATCCTGATCAGGCCCAAAAAAAACCAAATAAATTCCGGCAGCCTCACTTAGCCATCTCACTTTAAAATCATGAGGAAATAAAGTATATCGATTCAGAGCATTTTGTAGAGCTTTTCTTATAGGCTCCTGTGCTTGCTCCTTCCCCCCTGATATTTCAACATATTTTAAAAGAAAAATAAGCATCTCTCCAGGATAGAAGTACTCCTGTGGTTGACCATATTGAATTCCTTTTATAAAGCCCTGACTATCGATGGAATCCAAATAAGTACGAGCAATTTTATCAACTTTCGAAGTGTAGACTCCCAACTCAAGTGCCAACAAACCCCAAACTGCAGGAAACACAAAAACTGGATGTGACTCTAAACGATTAGCATAGACCTCTAACGTCTGCCTGCATTGCGCAGTTGTCGCCAATCCTCTTCTGCAAAAAGACCAAACCGAGATGACATTTCGCAAATCTTCTACACCATTCTGTTCCAACCATTTGCCCTGCTCTGAGCGGGTCTGAAAAACCTTACCATTTCTAAAAAAATCTAAACTAACTAGCTCGCTTAAATTTATTTTTACTGGTTCATCACTAAAATCAGTTTTTTGAAACTCAATTAAAGCAAAATATTCATCCTGATATAATATAGAAAATGTTGAGGTCACAGAGTTCAAAAATGTACGGGCTCTAGCTACTTTTGGAACGAGCATTAAATCTGTTTTAAATCGTGAACTCAAAATAGTCTGACACTCAATCCACTCACTCACCGTTATCTCTCTCGAAAAGCTCCTGACCCGCTTTAAACATTTTAAACTGGAGGGAGAAGTCTTGCGATAGATTGCCATACTAAAACCAGGTTCCGAAACCCAATCTGGCAAATGCCACAAAGCAAAGGACCAGTGCTCCCAAAACAAATTTATATATCTCTTATTCGGCATATCTTGTTGCACTAGCCAAGCAGAAAACTTCTTGAAATTAGGAACTTCAGTAGTACTTGCCTTGAAAGTATTGTCTGCATTTAAGTAAAGTCGCCCCCCGGCACTTAAAGAAAGACTTGCTAGTAGCAAAGTTAATAAGATTTTTGGTTGCTTGCGCTGCTGTAAAAAATAAACAAGTACAAAATAAAAACCCACAACACTAAAAAAAACGGCAGCTGTCATAAATCGTGAATATTTAAAAGCAGCTACAGTGAGCAGAAGACTCAATAGAAAAACATTGAACTCAGCTCCTAATTTTCGATTTTTAGTGAGCACTACCGCTTGACCAAAAATAAGTGATATAGGTAATAATATCCAATAACTAAAATCCCTTAGAGGGCGCCACTCGTTAATGAGCTCTTTGTTAAACAGATTACTCAATATCAAATCATAAAAGTAAAGCACCCCATCCATGCCCTGCCCAAGCACAAACAAATGTATCAACAAGATTGTAATAGACATCAAAGATATTTTTACTTTTTCTTTAAAAGAAATTGATGCTGTGACGACAAAAATAAGAGAAATAAGATTAATCCAAGAAAAACTAATCGCTATCCAAAAATAAAGAAACCACACCCAATACTTTTTCTTATTAAAAACAACGCTAGAAAATAGAGCTGCTAATAAAGTAAAAAATAATATGAGCGACTCCAATCGCAATAAATGAAAACGTTTAAAACCAAAATCCACACTCAAATAAAGAAGTAGCGTAGCCACTACGGCCGCCACGCTGATGCCAATGTTTTTATTACGTATCAAAAGAAGAAAAGAAAGACTTAAAAAAAGAACTTGCAAAAACTTGAGCGCCTGCCACGGTTCCGCAAAATACTTTATGGGTAAAGCTGCCATTAAATGATAAGCTCGATGCTGATCTATAAACTGTTTTGCGAGGCTACTATTTGGTAAAAGCTCCCGGATATGAGACTCTTCAGAATAAATTTCTCTCGCAAAGGCACTGTGATACGCACTGTTTTGTGATGGAAAATAGTCGTATTCTGGAAATATATTCCAAATGCACAAAAACACGAAATTAAAAAATATAATTCTTAGAATCATTCTTCAGGAAAAATCAAATTATTTTCATCTAGAGGGCAACCTTCAACTTGCAGTTCTGCAGGAAAGTCTGCTTTACCAGCAACTACATTAGTAACAACCAAGTCTAACATGTCTTTGTTTTTTGAGAAATCTTCATAGTTTTCTTGAATGATTGGACCTTTATATATGCGCTTGCCTTTATTAGAAATTATCATTTCCGGCGTAGCAACAATTCCTAAACTTTTGGCATAAGACTTGTCAGCATCCACTTTAAGCTTGTTTGGCAACTTCCATCGCTCATTAAGAAACTGCAAACCTTTTTCATCAGTAGGAGCCACATTGTAAAACTCGACTGAAATATCTTTCTTGTGTTTCTCGATACTCTTTACAATATCTGCCATCAAACGATGACTGCAAGGGCAGCTGTGATTAAAAAACATTTTAACTTCCATTTGCGCTAGGCCGTTATTTGCTAAAAAGAGTGAAACTAAAAAGATTATGAGTTTCATTTTTGATAATTTCATATGTAAAAAACCTTCCCGCTAAACAAGCGATCAGAAACCATCGCCATCGCCGTCGCCATCTCAGTCGCCGCCGTCACCAGAATCACCGCAGTCTCCACCAGCATCACCACAGTCCCCTCCGGCTCCACCGCCGCCTCCGCCATCGCCTCCGCCATCGCCTCCGCCATCGCCTCCGCCATCGCTTGCACCATCGCTTGCACCATCGCTTGCACCATCACTCGCCCCGTCACTAGAGCCATCATTTGAGTCACCAATTTTACTGGAATCACCACCCGAGTCGGAGCCACCATCGCCAAAACCTGGGGGAGGCGGACCAACAATAGGATCGCCGGGTTTACCCGGTTCAGTGGGAGGCTTCACAATTTTTGGTGGAGGAGGTGGAGGACACTTTGGACGAGAAGAGCACTGTGGAGTGCCATCACTGTTAATACCTACCATATACTGAGAGCTAGAACAAACACCAACAAACACAGGACGGCAAACTTTATTCATCGCAGGTGTAATTTGCACAACAACATAGTTAGGTGGACAATTGCCTACTAATCCTGAAAGTAGACATTGCTTGGAAACTTGATCAAAGGTACCACCAACAGATTCACAGCTTTTTACTAGAGAATTTAACTGTCCACCCTGCGTAAATCTAAAACTGTGCTTTTCTTTATTAAAATTAGTTTCCCGCCCTTCCTTACCAACATGCTCAATAGAAACATCAAAATCAACTTGCGGGTCAGAACAAGCACCTACCGTAGGACAAACGGCTTCCCAACTTAAATTTACTTTAAATACACAATCCCCCTCACCTGGGGTATCACAAACCTCACCATCAAGATTATAACCTTGAGATGATGGATCAATAACCCTAAAGCCCGAGGCATCGAACAAAGAGAAAGATCCTTTTTGATTACGACAATCACGCAAAGCTTGGGGAGAACGTAGACATAACAAATTTCCATTTTCTATAGAAGAAATAGTATTTTCCCATGCCGAGTTATTCAACAAATTGCCCTTAAGCTCCTCCTCAATTCGAATGGCAGCAGTGATTGCATTAACCTGTTTGCGTGCTTTATTAACCTCAACAATAGAGGCACCAACGGTAACTGAGACGATTCCGATAATGACCACCCCAATCAGAACCTCTACGAGAGTAAAACCTGATTCTCTTTGAATTCGAGCTTTATCCACCAGCACCCCTACTCTTGCTGGTGCGCTTCATGTGCTCTTTAACATCAGCCGGAGAAATACCAATGACTCGGTGTTGAAAAGTGATTTTTGACCCCAAACTGTGGGAGTGAATACTCAATTGCCCCACTCTACTCCAGTAAGATTTTGCTGGAACTTTAAACACATGACCATAACACAAACAAAAAAGTTTATTGCCAATACTATTTTCGGAAGGGTTGGTATCGTGCGGAGCTGCATAAAAATAGTGGTCCTGGTCTGTATTGTTTTCCACAACCATCATGAACAACCTATCTACACCCTTTTTTATTTTATAAGGCTTACCTGTGATCTCACTTCCTAGTGGCAAGCTTGCCAAATCACTAGTGACTCTCCATCTTCCAGCAACGCCTCTTTTCCCTTTGTTAAACTCATAGGCTTTGATAGTTAATGGAAAATTTGAGTACGTAAATTCCAATACCACATCAATTGTCTCAGCTGTCTCAGGTTCTTTTAGCTTTTTCTCATCTACATCTTCTGCTGCAGATGGAGCAGAGCTACTTTGCGAAAAGCAAGGATGCGCAAAACCCAAAACCCCTAACATTATGATAGCTTCTAATCGAATCAATAACTTCATATCTATTTTTCCACCAAACTTTGTAGTTTCTTTTTTTGAAACTGCTCAGAAGTCATTCCAAAAATATCATGCTTGATAGCTACAGTTTCACCAATAAAAGTTGATCCCAAAACAATACTACCCACTCTATACCAATACGATTTTGGAGGAATCACAAAAATCCGATTTACACAAAGGCAATTTACAATATATCCCAACGCTGCCTCTTCAGGACGCATTTGATGATAAGACGAATAAAAATAATATGGCTCATTGGAATCATTCTTAATCACCATTCCAAAATATGTTGTTTCACCTCTACGTACACGAAATTCATTTGAAATTGGCTTCACAAAAGGCACACCCTTACTTATTGAAGCATGACTACTCATTGAAAGATCCAGATACAGTTCGGGAGGCACTTCCCAAAGTTCCATTTTAAAAGGCATGTTTTTGTGCTCAAATAATATTTGGACATTGACAAGATCGCTCGCTAATCTAGAACTCACTCGCTGTTCCGTCGCAGGTTTGGACCTCAACATTTGTGCATTCACTGATGACACTCCACAAATTAGAGTGAGTAGTGACAATATAGACTTTAATTGCATGCCAAACTCCCGTTAGCTCGAATAGTAGCAACTCCTCGTGAGCACCTTTGAAAAACACCTTGAATCGGCCGACAAACCCGATTTCCATTTGTATCTGTTCCGTTTAAGTAGGTCCCAGGTAAGCAGCTCGCAGAACTAGTTATTGGTAATATGCAATCTGTTAAATTATTTGGATTTAGACGCCCCCCCATCGCTTTACATTGACTTGAGAGAGTCCCTTCAATTTTTCCACGGATAAAATCAATAACATAATTTTGCGTATTAAGGACAAGCCCGGGGATTTTTGAAATAGTTAATTCAGTAGCAACTTGAATACTTTGATTGCATCCAACACAATCTGGGCGCCATTTAACTCTAAAAAAGAAAGGGCATTGCATGGAACTGGAATCAGGCGAAAAGTCACTGCAGTTTTTACCTGATAATGTAAAACCACTTCCCTGCTCAGGAAGCAGGACATTACCATTGGATTCTAAAAGGCTAATATATTGCCAATTTTGCGAACAGGAATTATTACGCAGACAATTGAACTTTGCGGCGTTTAAGCCATATTCTTGAGTCACTTTCCAAGCGGTATTGTGTTCTACCGCAGCCGTAATTTTTGAACTGATTACTTCTAACCTTTGAGCATACAACTGATTATTTGCATTCTGTATTTGCGCTTGAATATAGCGAAACACTGAAAAAATAAAAACAATGATAGCTACTGAAGCCAGTAACCCCTGGAGAATAGCTCCTCCTCTATTATTTTTAACGGCACCAATTAACACAAATTGCATTGCCTGCTCCATCGACTCCACGAAGTCTTTTTTTCCCAGTGCAGCCTCCTTTTACAGGATTCACACTTGCACAATTAGGACGCCCATCTGATCTAAAACCGATTACATATTGACCAGCTGGACATCCTCGAGTAAGATTTAGTTGACACATTTGCGTTGCTTCATTGAACTGCCCAAGTAAAGACTGCTCACAAGTAGTAATATTTTTTTCTCCTTCAGAAGGAATAAAGATATTAAAGGCATGCAACGAAGGATTAATAGCCATATCTTTGCGCTTGAGCGCAACTTTCAATCTTCCCTCGATAACAGAGTCGGGAGATGAACATCCTTCATTTGAACAGACGGCTCGCCACTGCAATTCATATCTAAAAGGGCAGTTATCATTGGGATCAGTCTCGCTAAACTCACCGCAAGGCAACCCTTTGAGATTGAAACCACTATTAGCGTTGACTGTATTCACCAACTCTTTTCCTTGGCTATCTACCACGATATTTATGAATCCTAGCTGGTCTTGGCAATTAACTTTTGCTACTGGATTCTCAATTTTCTCTTTTAGGCAACTAAGTGCAGGATTTGCTGCATTTAAAGCTACAGCCTTAAATCCATCGCTGTTTTTTAAAGTCTTGATAATATTACTACGCAAATCCGTAAGCCAAAAAAGTGCTTCAGCTTTAACATTCATCTTTTGACCAGAAGTCATTAGATAAAAACCACCAGCCATCAAGATCGAAGCAACCCCAACAGCCAATAAAACTTCAATGAGTGTCATGCCACGACGGTTATTCACAAGATTTCCCCTTGCTCTTTTTTAATTGCTGGACACTGGCCTTGACAGCCGAACTTCCCTCGAATGCCTCTTCAACTACCCCATCAGAATTAATGACAACGGCTGTAGGCAACATTCGAACGCCGATAGTGCGACCAAGAAATCCCTTTTCATCCACCAGACTTTTTTTTCGTATCTTAAGGTCTGCCTCAGCAGCTCGAGTTTTTTCAATTTTATCGCGAACTGATATGTAGTTTAATTTAATGCCACACTTTTCAAGTGCCAACATGTCCTGCTCGTATTGTGGCAACATCGCCTTACAAACGTCGCACCAACTCGCCCAAAAAAACACTATGTTTTTTGCCTGCACATCTATATCTTTAGATAAAACTACTTCTGATTTTGATGCACTTTCAAGAATTTTTAAATTTTGTAGAAGATTAAGTCCGACAATATTTGAACCGCTAGCACCAAGCGAGGGAGCTGTAAAACTAAAAATTGTTAAAACAAATACAAACACTTGCCGCATTATACCCCAAAAAAAATCACCTACGTAAAATAAAAACGCCTGCCCCTTGTTTAATTCTAATGCCCTAAGAAGACTATTCCAAAATAAGAAGGCTACCTGTTTTATTATGAGCCAATGTAACTTGAGTTCAAAGCCTTGAAGTTAAATTTCTATTTCAATCTAGACAATAGTAGAGTGTGATGTTGCATAAAACTACAAGACATCACCACCCACCGCCGTCGCCGCCACCGTCACCGCCAGCACCGCCACCGTCACCGCCACCGTCACCGCCACCGTCACCGCCACCGCCACCGCCACCACCAGCGCCGCCGCCGTCACCTCCGCTGGCTCCACCATCGGCGCCTCCACTAGCGCCTCCATCAGCACTTGCACCACAGGCTCCGGCACTACCATCTGCACTTGCACCACACGCTCCGTCAGCACTAGCACTGCCATCACCATCACCGTCACCGTCACCGTCACCACCATCACCATCTCCATCAAAAAAACTGGATCCTGCCACACCGGCCCCAGAAGTTCCGATATTGCCTAAAAATGTTCCAGTCGCAGAAGTATCAGCTATCCCGTCTCCGTCTGTATCAACCACTGGAGTCACAGCAGGAACTACTGGAGGAGAACCACCAGCCACAGGTAACACTGGCACCACAGGCGGAGGAGGTGGCGGAGGACACAAAGGCCTCTGGGAACAATCAGGAGTTCCATTGCTATTTATTCCCACCATGTACTCGTCAGAGTCACAGCTACCCACAAAAACTGGACGACAAATTTTATTCATTGCCGACGTAACTCGCACCACCACAAAACCTGAGGGACAATTGCCAGACAATCCAGCCAAAACACATTGATTAGTATCAGAGTCAAAAACTCCACCGACTGATTCACAACTGCGCAAAAGAGTGTTTAACTCCCCACCTCGAGTGATAGATATGGAGTGCTTTTCAGTATTAAAATTACTTCGACGTGAATCTTCACCAACATAATTAATAGCTAAATCAAAAATGACTTGAGGATCGTTACAAGTACCGGTTGAAGGGCAGATAGCTCGCCAATTTAAATTTACATGAAATAAACAATCTTCTTTTTTAGTCTTGTCGCAAATATCACCACCTAAACTAAATCCCTGCATCTGTGGATCAAAATATCTATGGCCAGCAGTATCATAGAGAACAAACTTTCCCTGTTGTCCGCGACAATCCCGAAGTTGTTGCTTTTCTTTTAAGCATGCTAGACTTATATTTTCGGTAGCTTCGATAGAGTTTAACCAGCCATTACCAGATACTAAATTACCGCGAATTAGATCTTCAATTTTGATAGCCGTAAGGGTCACCTCAGCTTGCTGACTTGTCTTTGCAACTTTAACAATTGAGCCCGCAACAAAAACAGCTACAATCCCAATAAAAACAACTGTTCATGACCCCCATTTGATTCGGACACCCAACCCAGGGGGTCAAAATGGAAGTCACAACGTATAAGAGGAAATTTTTTACACAGGAAAAGAAGCAACAGATCGTTAATGAGCACTATTCACAGGGGATATCCATCCCAGTGCTTGCCAGGAAATATGGGGTTCATGCTATCACATTGTATAGCTGGAAAAGACAAATGAACTCAAAAAAGACAGACACAGAAATCAATCCTGAATTCATCCAAAAGCTCATCGAGGAAAACGACAGGCTTAAGAATGAAAACAAAGATCTAATGGCCAAAGTTGGTAAATTGACCATCAAGAATGACATCTTGAAAGATGGTCTTGAGATTGCTCAAAAAAAAGCGATCTTAAAAGCACTACAATCGCCAAAGAAGTCAAAGCGCTTGATCGGTATGAAGTAACCAACATCGCAGAAGTATTCGAAATCAGTAGAAGCTCTCTTTATTATGAACCAACCCATCAGGAGGAAGTTGGAGTGCCTGTTTTTTACAAAAAGTCAGACGACGAAGTGATTTTAGAAGAAATCAAAAAGGTTCTGGAAAAGCGTTCTACCTACGGCTATCGCCGAGTGACCGCAATGGTAAACCGCACACGTTCAGAAGAAGGTCGTAGCAAGATCAATCGAAAGCGTGTTCAGAGAATTATGCGCATGAATGGCCTTTCATTGCCGCAGGCGATGCCCCAACAAAAGCGTGAGCACACGGGCAAGGTGATGACTTTATATCCCAATATTCGCTGGTGTTCTGATGCCATGGAAATCCGCTGCTTTAATGGCGACAGGGTATTTGTAGCATTTGTCCTCGACTGCTGTGATCGCGAAGCATTTTCCTATGTGGCTCGCACAACGCCGCTGACTGCCGAAGACATCGAAGAGCTAATGGTGACCGCCGTTGAAAAGAGATTTGGTGAATCTATAAGGTGTACTCGGGAGATCCAGTGGCTGTCAGATCGTGGATCAATTTATAGAGCCAAGTCTGTGCAGACGTTGGGGAGACAGCTGAACCTTCACTGCTGCTACACCAGAGCCTATAGCCCAGAATCAAACGGCATGGCCGAATCATTCGTGAAGACTATTAAGCGGGACTATGTCTATCAAGCTGATTGCGACTGCGCAGAAACAGTTTTAAAGCTTTTGCCGGAATGGTTCGCGGATTATAACCACGTCGCTCCGCACTCTGCTCTTGGCATGAGGAGTCCAATGCAGTACAAGGAATCTATCAATTTTTAACAGTGTCCGAAAATTCGGGGGTCACTCCACG
>JBKHVM010000018.1:0-7345 GCA_046570065.1 Bdellovibrionia bacterium | reverse complement strand
GGGTCACCTCAGCTTGCTGACTTGTCTTTGCAACTTTAACAATTGAGCCCGCAACAAAAACAGCTACAATCCCAATAATAACAACGCCAACTAGGACTTCAATGAGAGTATAGCCATTTTTTTTCATATCTACCTCGCCCTTTTTTGTAAGACTTCAGAGAAATTTTTTTCATCTAAACCAAATATTGGAACTCTAAAAAATACCCTGTCGCCGAGACCATTTTTTCTCACAGAAACTTTAAAAGGAAGTGCAATCAGGGAACGTGGTGGAATCTGCATAAGCCTTCCCTCACAAAGACACTCAAATGAATTACCTAAAGCATTTTTTTCAGGTTCAAGAGCCACTCCACCGATAAAAATATTTTCGACTCGATCCGAGTTATTCTGTAAAATAAAAACAAATTTCTTTTCGATGCCCTTCTTTATCTTCAATCCTACGGACGAAACTATATTTCCAATTGCCAATTCACTAATATCTTTCGCAACAATTATGTCACCTATAGTCATCTCAAAATTGCTATCGTCATTAAATTCATACACTGATGCTTTAACATTTGTCTTTTGCACATTTAGCGGAAAACTCACATCAAGCGTTGGTGCGGCTATGGGCTCACGCACCTTATCTTCAGCACCTGCTGGAGAATAAGTTATAAAAATTAATAAGATTAAGAAAAGATACTGCATTCTATTTCACCAGCTCACTTAAATCAGATCGTATCAATTGTTCTTTAGCTACTAAAAAAGCCTTTGATTTAATTGTCATCGACTCACTGTAAAAGAGCGGCCCCAAAAGTACATTACCAATGAAATATCTTGTAGATTTCGCCGGAACCCTAAAAATATATTTTTTTAAACCGAGCTCCATCATAAAATCTAAAGTTTTATCAGCTGGCTCTAAAAACAAGGGGGAGGCATAAAAATAAATATCTTGAGCACTATCATTCTTAAAGCCAATACCAAAATAGCCTCTCTCACCACTTCGTAGACGAAACTGATTTGATACCTGCCTGCCTAAAGTATTTATCTTTCCATTTTCAACAATCCCCTCATGAACTATAGAAAGTGCAGTATATGCTGGCACTTCAAAATAAAAAAGGGACAAAGGAGTATTAACTAGTTCAATATCGACATTTAATCGCGTAATCACAGAGGAAACATTTGCCTTCGTCACGCTTTTCTGAGGCGATGAAGCTACGGATCGCCATTGGGCGAGAGCTAGCGAATAACTGACCATTATTGTAATGATGATAAATAACCTATTTAACAACACATTCTTTTCCTTCAAAAAGACCTTTGTAGCGCTTTATTATTTCTTGGCTACCTTTGCCTCCAGCATGCGCTTCTGTGACAAAACCATCTCGATTCACGATCAAAACCATAGGCAACAATTGCAAGTTTAAAAACTTTCTTAGAGTTGCATTCTGATCGACAAGAGTTCCTTTATGTATATTGAGTTCATTTAGCGAAGTATAGGCGGCCTCTGGTTTATCTGAAACTGCGATATAGTTATGGTTGACTCCACATTTGGAGTAGGAAGTCATAACTTTATCGAAGTTTGGCATCACCTTCTTGCAGACTGCACACCAACTTGCCCACAAAAATACCAAATTGTGGTCATTACGATTAAAGCTATCACGCATTTTAACTTTTGATTTACTGGTCTCTTCGAATTTATCTAAGTGTCGTCCAAAATAAAGCCCGACTATATCCTCAGATTTTTCTTTAGAACTTTGCGCATTGCCAAGTGGTGTGGTTAAAATTAAGCCTAATAAAAATAAATACTTTAGCATGGTTCACCCCGAGACCTTTATCCAAATTACTTATCGGCACAAGACAAGAAATCTAAATTGGTAAATCTCATTCTGAAACAAACTTCGTTTTATGAAGACAGATTTAGGTCTGTTTATACAAAAATTAATTATAACCAGGACAATTTGATTTCCTCCAAGATACAAACATTAACTAATCCTTCACAAAACCGATATAAAAAGCATCACACAGGGGGCCCCTTGAAACAATGGGTTAAAAAATTAGTCGATCAATTTTCTGATTTGGAGTGGGATAAAAACTCGGCCACCAGCTCCAATAAATCAAAAGATGATACAAAAAATATAGACCTTACTGAAGAGAAGGCTACGCTACTCTTTTTTATAGATATCTATAACAAACATCTATTTGATATTGACTCGCAACCTGTTCGTAAAGTTAGAGAACAATTAGATCAGTTTGCTCGAGAACTTCTTTCTCCAGACCAAAAGCAGGATAAAGAAAAACTTTTTTTTAAAATAAGACAGTTTTTTGCATCCTATCGCATCGAAGAGTATTCATACCTACAAAAATCATTTGATGATTTTAAAAATATCGTTTGGCAATTTGCTGATCATCTTGCCGAAGACATAGAAGCAGAAAAAAAGGAAGAAGCAAAAGTTAAAGAGACATTAGCAGAACTTCGCAATGCCATTGAAGCTAACTCTCTTCAAGAACTTAAACAGTCTGCAAAACAATTTATTGATCAATATGTAGAAAACCAAACAAAAAGAGAAAAACGAATTAGCAAAAGACTCACACATCTCAAGTCAAACTTACAAGTTGTAAAGAAAGAGTTAGTCGAAGCCAATACAACAATGCGTACAGATCATTTGACGGGCGCGTTTAATCGTAGGTCCTTCGATGAAGAAATGCGAAAGCATTATAAGTTCTTCGAAGCCACGAGCACGACAAGTTGTTTGGCCATCCTCGATATCGACCATTTTAAAAAGATTAATGACACCTTTGGCCATGATGTTGGAGATTTTGTACTAAAAGAATTTGTGCGCATCCTCCAAGATACCTTTACAGAGCCCGGTTTGTTTCTCGCGCGCACAGGTGGTGAGGAGTTCGCTGTGATCTTTCCGGAGTGGAGCTCAGACCGCGCTCTCGCAAAAATCGAAGAAGCTCACAATAAGGTTCGTAAAGAAGTGTTTATTCATGATGGCAAACAAATTCGCTATACGATGTCTGCAGGCATCGCTAACCTCACAGATGGCGACACTATTGATTCATGGATCAAAAAAGCGGATGAGGCACTCTACCATTCAAAACACTCTGGAAGAAACCGATCAACGATCTCCGGGTGTGAAGTTAAAGTTACAACTGCTGCCTCTTAGTCAGCTGTCATTTTTATAACAACAGTGTAAACTCATTTTCGGCTGTCGATATTTTTATCGACAGCTTTTCTGTTTCAGGGGGTTGTCTACCTCTGTGCCTTCAAATCAAATCTAACTACATTACAGGCTGGCCGCCACTTTGCTTTAGTGTCTGAGCATGAAGCAACTCACTAAAATCTATACATTCATTTTTTTAAGTTTAGCCTCAGCCAAAACTGAAGCTATTTATAATCCCCACCAAGGAAGTCTTGAGTTGGACCTTCAATCCGACCTAAACTTAAGACTCCCTTTCTCCCTTCGCTACTCCAGCCGCTCCCTTTATTTGGGTTACTTTGGGCGCGGCTGGTGCTCTTTTGTCGATGTCAAACTAACAAAGAGTCTAAATGGATATCAATTAGAAATATGCGAAGACAGAATTGATCTTTCCAGCGATCAAATCCAAGATTTAAATAACAAGCTACTTGTTCAACACAAACAGAATACTTATCACTTTGATAAGCAAACCTTAAAAAGAGAATTTACCAGCGCTGAACAACAGTTTTTAAAGCAAACAGTGATTGCGAAAGACTCGAATGAACTACTTCTCGAATTAAGATTCTCACCAAAAGAGAAAGTACTTCTTGAATACAATAATTTTGATAACCTAACCTCCATCAGCAATCAAGGCAGAGAACTAGCTACCTTTACCTATGACGATGATCTCGATCTGCTAAAAACTGTGCATCAAGGTAAAAACTGTCAGATCCATATTACTTATGAGCTCAAGTCTCCTCTACGTTTTATCACCAAAGCTGTGCATCGCTGTCGCCAACAAAGTTTTTCTCAAGTCTTTGATTTTGTCCATGGCTACCAAGCTAATGGTGACTTACTTTTACTTGCAAAGAATGAATCAAAATTTTCTGTTGGAGGATTAAAGTGAAAAGTAAATTTTGTGTCTTTTTAATACTCTCTTTTTGGACAATTTTATTTGTGAACACAGCAGAGGCCAATGGTAAAAAAGAAAAGATTAAGATCGCTGTTATCGACACCGGCGTTGATTTGCAGAATCCTTACCTCAAAGAATACATCTCCCCCCTAAGTAAAGATTTTACTGCGAGTCCACGCGGCCTTCAGGATGAGCATGGCCATGGCACACACATCATTTCAATTATAGTTGATCAGGCTAACCTCGATGCAACTCAGCTTGAGATTTTAGTTTTGAAATACTTTGATCCAAAGGTTAGCGCTGAAGAAAACCTAAAAAGATCTAATTCTGCTATTCGCTATGCCGTCAAAAACAAAGTCCAAATCATTAATTACTCTGCAGGTGGACTTACCGCTGATACAGACGAACTGAACGCTCTCAAGACAGCATTACAGGAAAATATTCTTGTTATAGCAGCCGCTGGTAACGAGCGAAACAACTCTGATATTATGCCATTTTTCCCGGCCAATTACCCTCTTGGAAATATCCTCTCTGTGGGTGCTCATGATCAGCAATTTGCCCCACTCCCCTCAAGTAACTTTGGTCAGAAGTCAGTTCATATTGCTGCCCTTGGAAAGGAAGTTCTTGGTTATATTCCTAATAACCAGAAGGCACCCCTCTCAGGAACGTCTCAAGCTACTGCCATTGTGACCGGCTTGGCTACAAAGCTCTACACGCAAAGAAGGGATTTGCGCAATCCAGTGTCGCTAAAAGAACACATATTAAAAACTGGAGTCACACGAAGCTCTCTCAAACAAAAAAATATGAACTCCTCTAGCTTATCTCCAGAGCGAGCTCTCAAAATGCGAGGAGCTGGGCTTCCTGCTCTGATCAATGAAAAACTTGCAAGCGTTCCACAATAGAATATTGAGCTTAAAGAGAGAATCGTTTAAGACTAAGCTCAATGGCTTTGGCGCAACGAGTTTTCAAATTATTATCACACCTTTTGATTTGGGGATTTGTTGCTTCCTTAGCATTAGTGTTTTGTTTTCGTTTTTTACCAGTCCCCATCACTCCTCTTATGGTGTTTCGTAGCGTGGAGCACCATGTATCAGGTCTTCACTACCCCACTCACCAACAATGGGTAGGACAAGATAGAATCTCAAGTCATTTAAAAAAAGCCGCTGTAGTTGCTGAAGATTTTAATTTCTATCAGCATGATGGTTTTGATTGGGAAGCTATCCAAAAAGCAAGAGAATGGAATAAAAAAAATAAACGTCTCAAAGGTGCGAGCACCATCACCCAACAAACAGCAAAAAATCTTTTCTTGTGGCCACAACGCAGTTGGATTCGCAAAGGTCTTGAAGCCTATTTTACTGTGCTAATCGAGGCTCTTTGGCCCAAAGAAAGAATTTTAGAAGTATATTTAAATATTGTAGAGTTTGGCCCTGGTATCTATGGTGCTGAGGCCGCAGCTCAGACTTATTTTAAAAAACCTGCAATCAAACTCACTCCCGCAGAAGCTGCCAGACTCATTGCTGTTTTGCCAAATCCACGAAAGTTTAAAGCGAATAGCCCAAGCTCCTATGTGCTCAGAAGACAGAATCGAATCATGCAAAGAATGTGGGGCTTTAAAGTCACTCAGCTTTTCACAAAAGAGGTAGTTCGATAGTAGGCAACTGCTGATCTAAAAACTCCAGTTTGAAAGCCTTAAGAGCAATAGCACCCTCACTAAACTTAACCGGAGATCCATATAATTCATCACCTAAAATCGGAAAGCCGTGCTGAGATAGCTCAAGTCTTAACTGGTGAGATCTTCCTGTTACAGGTTGCAATTCCCACTGCCAGCACTCAGATAGTGATTTTACACAGCGAGCTCGCGTAATACTTGGTTTGCCTTGTTCGGAGTAATAAGAACGCTTCTTGCCCTTGAGTATTTTTGACTTCCACTCCAGAGCTCTATTTATACTTGGCTCAACAACATCCCAATTTGGTCGATACACTTGCGGAATGTGATCCAAACTTGGCCCCGTAGTCAAAGCTGAATAAGTCTTTATCACACGTTTATTTTCGAACCATTGATTTGCCTGGCTGTGAGCCTTTGCATTCTTTGCAAACATCACCAAACCCGAAACTTCAAAGTCCAATCTATGAACAGGAAATATCTGAATATTCAAGTGAGTTTCTAATATTCTTCCAAGCACAGGTCGAGGATCTTTGTCAGCAAATCGTGCTGGCACCGTCAGTACGCCTGAGGGTTTGTTTAATACTATATAATCAGCATTTTCAAATATGGTTTCGATCATCAAGATTTTTTTGAAATACCTACTAAAAAGATTTCTTTGCTGATTTTACGTGTTGAGTCTGGCTTGATAGCCTCAAACTTGTTGTATTCTTTTTTGATTTGATCCCTGAGCTTACTAAAATCATCACTATGGAATAACTTACAAATAAAGTGCCCATCTTTTTTTAGAAAGCGACGAGCAACATCCAGAGCCAATTCACAAAGCTCCATGGAACGAGCTTGGTCGGTCATGCGAATCCCCGTGGTCTTTGGGGCCATATCTGACATCACAATATCAAAAGGAGGAACAAATCCATGCTCTTTAAAAACCTCTTCCAAATGTAAATCTCGCAGATCTGCTTGGATAAAAACTGCATTCTCTAACTTGACTGTAACTGGGCTCAAATCGACGCCCAACACTCGTCCTTGGGCACCAACCTTTTGAGAAGCATATTGAGACCACGAACCAGGGCTTGCCCCCAAATCGAGAACAACCTGTTTGGGCTTAAAAATTTTTAGCTTTTTATCGATCTCCTCGAGTTTGAAAACAGAGCGAGCTGCAAAATTTTCTTTTTTTGCTTTTTGAAAATAATGATCTCTTGGATTATAACTCAAACTTCCCCCGATATGATTTGTATCTTATACTCATAAACAGACAAGGAGTCATCATGGGAATAGCAATGGCAATGGGAATCTTTTTCATAGTGGTCACCATGGTTTTTGTAGCCATAGCTGTTTTCTTGCCTGAGTGGATCGGGATCACTGGCAAAAAAGCCAAGGAGATCATAGCTGATCAAGAAGAAGTTAATCCTCAGCAGGCTCCTGAACCCGCATCAACAACCAGCCACCCATCACAAAAAGAATAATCAAAAAGGACATTCCCATACGTGGGTTTTGAGTCACGGTAACTCCAAGAGCTACCACCAGTGGCCCAGCTATGGATGCAAACTTACCAACCAAATTAAATAGACCAAAGTACTCAGCACTTCTCTGGTGGGGAATCATACGCGC
>JBKHVM010000017.1:0-40557 GCA_046570065.1 Bdellovibrionia bacterium | reverse complement strand
ATCGCCCTAGCGGGCGAACGCATCACGCTTGCTGGATGTCCCGGCCACAGAGGGCTTCATATGCGCAGCTCTCGGCAAAAGGTTTTCTTAAAAATGGCGATGTCGGTTAACTCATGGATGAGTGTGTCCCAGCAAATGAAGACTCTATATTGGAGGGGACTTAGCACGGAGTTTAGGTGCTCTGGCTCCAACCCCAAGATCCTGCACCCCTTTTAGCCCCAAGCCGGGCTCCTTCTCCCAAGGCCATGGCTAAGTCACAGTTTGTGGTGTGGGTGGTGGGGAGGCTTTGCTGGCTGCGGAGTGGGGTTAGGGTTTGCTCTGGCAGTGGAGTTTCAGAATGGGAATTGTCGAGTTTTTATGTGGCTTGAGTTTGAAGTTGTTTCTGTGAGTGCGGGCTTTAAACGCAAAAAGAGCTACGGGGTCGTAGCTCTTTTTTTATTTGCACTATTTTATTTGGCTTAATAAGCGACGTGGTGGCTTAAAGCTTCGTGCATTCTTGGATCTTTTTGCGCAACTAGGCCATGCTTAGACCAGAAGTTGAAAAGACCTAATAAGAAGATACCTGCAAAACCTGCAAACATACCCACTTCCCAGAAACCAAAAGTAAAGTGGCCGTGGTTGAAGTTAGGCATAACCATCCAGAAAATATCTACGTATTGCATGATCAAGATAAGAACCGATACTGCCAATACGTGGCTTTCGTTTCTCTTTGCTCCACGAGGCAACAACGCCAAAAATGGAACGATAAAACGGAAGACCAACAATGCAATAGAAACTCCCATCCAACCATTCTGCGCTCTCATGATGTAGTACTCAGTTTCCTCAGGAATATTTGCGTACCAAATCAACATAAACTGAGAGAATGCAATGTAAGCCCAAAATACTGTGAAACCTTTTTCAAATTTCACAACATCGTGCAAGTGCTCTTCAGTAACATATCCTTTTACCAAACCAGAGCGTTTCATCAAAATAATGACGATAGCAAAGAAGGCAAAGAATGACTGTAAAAGACCAGCAAAGCCATAGATACCAAAAATAGTTGAGTACCAAGTTGGCAACAAAGACATTAACAAGTCCATGCTAAACAAAGTGAACAACAACGCAAAAATTAAAATGAAAGCAATAGAAAGGCCCACATTTTTGTGCGTGTAAGATTCATCGCCATTAGCATCTTGCTTTAAAGAGTTACCCACAATGAGCTTAGCAAAGATCAAAGTCATGATCGTGTATGCTAGAAGTCTCACGACAGTAAAACCTGTATTAAGGTAACCCGTTTTTGAAGCAATTAACTTAGAAGAAGCTACCACTTCTGGATCTGCCCATGGATACAAGTATTTAAAACCCGCAGCCAAAACCAAAGCACCGATAATCGTCGCTGGAATGAACGACGTCGTCGCTTCAGCATAACGTCTGATAGAAACAGACCAACCTGCTTTAGCAATGTTCTGAAGTGCTGACCACACAAGGCCCGCAACTCCAAGGCAAGCAAAATAAAAGAACGCGATCAAATATGCTGGCCACATTCTTTCTTGGTTTTTCATTAGGCCCACAACAAAAGTCAAAACTCCGATTGCGATCAGCGCAAAAGCAAGCGTCTTCATTTTTTGTGAAGCTTCGAACTTTCCTACGTGTAAGTTATGAGGTGTATGTCCCGCCATATATAACCTTACTTCCCAGCTTCTTGTTGTAAGAAGCGAATATAATTAACTACCTGCCAACGATACTTCTGCGGAATATGATGATTGTATGGTCCCATCACACCCTGCCCGTCTGTGATCACGTGATAAATATGACCATCAGTCCAACCAATGATCTTTTCAGAAATCACACTTGGCGGCTTAAGTGCCATTTTTGCAGAAACAGAAAGACCAGCGGCCTCACCGCCTTCACCTTTGAGTCCGTGGCAAAGGGCGCAATTTGTATTGTAGTACTTCTGCCCGACGTACAAAGTCTCAGGATCCATATCTCCAGATAATGGGTTAGGATTCTGTTTTGCCCCTTCCACATTACCCTTGAATTTGTATGGCTCAAAACCTACTGGCACAGTTCCTGTTGGAGGAACTCTCATACCTCTGTTATCAGGTGAACCAGCATCAAACTCCTGAGCTTTAATAGCGGGAGACTCCATCATGTCTTGGATCAACTCCACATTTGGCTTGTTGCCCGATGGACCACAAGCTGTCAAAGCCGCCGCAACAGTTAAAACTAAAGTTGTCGAAAAAATAGCTTTCATATTAAAACTCCGCCACTTTCTTCACTTCAGAAGCACCAAGATCCTTAAAGACCTTATCAAGCTTTGCTTCATCATAACCCATATCATTTTGCGGAACAAAAACTGCAAATTTATGAGATGTGAGATCAGGGTCAATTGTTGGAGGATCAATCTTTGGAAGGCCACACGCATAAAAAAGTGCACCTACCGAAGACAATGCTGCAAACAAAATTGTTAATTCAAACAGAATAGGAATGAAAGCTGGCAAACTGAATGCAGGCTTTCCACCCACATTGATTGGCCAATTCACAGCAGATGTCCACCATGTTAAAAGCAAACCAGAAATCAAACCGATAGATCCCGCCACAAAAGTGACATAAGGAATCCACGAGCGCTTAATTCCACAAGCTTCTTCCATGCCATGAATTGGATAGGGAGAAATTGCTTCAAACTTTGTAAAACCCATTTCGCGAGCCTTGCGAGCAGCTTCGAGCACCTGATGCTCGTGTTCAAAAATACCAGCAATGCCACCAATTTTACCGCGTGCCATTAGTGATGCCCTCCATTGTCGTCATACCCAACTCTCATAACTGGCTTAACTTCTGCGATTGAAATCGCAGGGAAGAAACGCAAGTACAACAAGAAGAGCGTAAAGAACATACCGAACGAACCCACCAAGACCCCAGTATCAAACCACGACCAAGCGTACATTCCCCAGCTCGAAGGTAAAAAGTCTCTGTGTAAAGAAGTCACTGTGATAACGAAACGCTCGAACCACATTCCAATATTTACGAAAATTGAAACCACAAACATGATCGCTGGATTACGACGCGCTTTCTTGAACCAGAAAATCTGTGGAATCAAAACGTTACATGTGACCATGACCCAGTAGGACCAACCATAAGGACCGAAAGCTCTGTTAATGAAAACAAATCTTTCGTACTGGTTACCAGAGTACCAAGCAATAAAGAACTCAGAAGCGTAAGCATAACCAACCATCAAACCAGTAGCCATGATGATTTTATTCATCACTTCCATGTGGTCATCAGTGATGTAGTTTTTAAACTCAGGCCAGCCGATACGGATCAAAGTCATCAAAGTGATAACCATGGCAAATCCAGAGAAAATCGCACCCGCAACGAAGTACGGTGGGAAAATCGTCGTATGCCAACCAGGTAAACTTGCGACCGCGAAGTCGAAAGAGACGATGGTGTGAACCGAGAGAACAAGAGGAGTCGAAAGACCAGCTAACAACAAGTACAACATTTCATAATGTGACCAGTTTTTAGCAGTGCCTCTCCACCCAAGCGATAAAGCTCCGTAAATAGTGCGGCGTATTTTTGTCTTCGCACGATCCTTCATGGTAGCAAAATCTGGAACCAAACCAATGTACCAGAAAACCATAGAAACAGTTGCGTAAGTTGATACCGCAAAAACGTCCCACAATAATGGAGAACGGAAGTTCACCCAAAGTGGTCCACGTTGATTTGGATAAGGGAACAACCAGAAATCCAACCACGGACGACCTGTGTGCAAGAGCGGAAAAAGACCCGCCGTCATAACAGCAAAAACCGTCATGGCTTCTGCGGTTCTTGCCACTGAGGTTCTCCACTTCTGCCTAAATAAGAAGAGAATCGCAGAGATCAGAGTTCCCGCGTGACCGATACCAATCCAAAAGACGAAGGTAACGATCATCGTACCCCAAGCGATGGGGTTGTTAACACCCAACAATCCAATACCTACGCCAATAACGGAAGCAAGGATTGCGAGATAAAATAGTAATAATGTTTTTGCACCAAGGAACATTGCAATCCACCCTTTGGATGGAAAGCGTTCTGTAGGGGCGCAAATATCATCAGTGATATCTTTCAGTGTCTTGTTGCCAAGAACGAGTTGATTGCGCTTCATCATGCGTGATCACCTTTGTTTGCATGGTCTTTTTTACCAGCAGTTTCTTTGTCGTTGTTGCGAATCTTAGTGAAATAACGAACTGAAGGAGCCGCATGCCACTCTTCAAGGAGAGCATATCCACGCTTATCTTCGGCGAACATTTTTGCCACTTTTGATTCTTTATCATTCATATCGCCGAACACGATAGCATCAGTTGGACAACTTGTTTGGCAGGCTGTCTTCACATCACCATCTTTAATACGACGATTTTCGTTACGAGCAACAGTCTTTGCCGCCTGTATTCTCTGAACACAGAACGTACACTTTTCCATCACCCCGCGAGTGCGAACACCCACAGATGGGTTGAGAGCCATGTGCATTGGCTTTTCAATTTGTTTAGCGTAGTTGAACCAGTTGAAACGACGAACTTTGTAAGGACAGTTATTGGCACAATAACGAGTTCCCACACAGCGGTTGTAAACCATGTCGTTCAAACCTTCGCTACTGTGAACAGTCGCCAAAACAGGACATACTGTTTCGCAAGGAGCGTTGTCACAGTGCTGACACATTACTGGTTGGAATACGGCTTCTGCATCTGTTGGATTGCCCGTGTAATAACGGTCAATACGGATCCAGTGCATTTCGCGACCTTCTAAAATGTACTTCTTACCAACAACTGGAATATTGTTTTCTGACTGACACGCAATCACACAAGCTGAACAACCTGTGCAAGAGTTCAAGTCAACAGCCATACCCCATTTGTGCCCATTGTATTTGTGACCTGACCAGATCGACCAAACATGTGGCTTGTAGATATTAGCAGCTTCATTCTTAAGATAATCTTTTTGAGTCGCCTCAACAACGATCTGACGACCTTCCATGCTGTGATGACCTTGAGTACAAGCTAACTCGTACTTTTTATTTGTCTTAGTCATCTCAACAGTCATACCAGAAGCAACGAAATCACTTCCCTTAAGAGTCAAAAGTTCGAAGGCATTTTTACCAATACCATTACCAACCTTACCTGCTCGTGTGCGGCCATAACCAACAGCAATCGCTAGGACTTCATCATGCAAACCTGGCTGAATATGAACTGGTAATTCCAATTTTTTATCGCCAACTTTGATTTCAACTACTGATGCTTCTTTAAGGCCATGCTTTTCAGCAGTCGCCAAAGATACCATGACGTAGTTATCCCAAACGATTTTAGTCACAGGATCTGGTAACTCATGCAACCAAGGTACGTTATTAAGAGAACCATCTCCCATTTGCGCAGTTGCATAGAGAGCCAACTCCATGCCTGCCTGAGATGGCTTTGCATTAATGCCAGTAAAAGAATCCACTCGGAATGATCTTGCACTGCCAGAGTAAGCGATCTCACCAACGGCTCCAGCTTGAAGTGCATCCACCCAGAAGGATTCAAAATCACCACCCTTACCCACTTTTGGAAAGATCTCTTCTTTCCAAACTGAACGAACAAAGTCGTAGTATGTTTCTAGAGTTTTAAGGCGAGTTGAACCAACATCAGCTAAATAAGCCCATGTCATTAAAGACAATTGGAAGCTACGAGTGTCGTACATGGGGCGAATTGCCGGCTGAGTGATTGTGTAAACACCTTTTGCAACCTCAGCATCACCCCAATTTTCAAGAGCGTGATTGTTAGGAATGATGTAATCAGCGAAAACACCTGTTTCGTCAATTCGATCACCTGTATAAACAACCATCTTTACTTTTTTAACCGCTTCTTCAAATCCAGCAGATTTTGGCAAACCGTAACCAGGATTGATACCGTGAATGATTAAAGTTTCTACTTTTTCATTCTTCATGTCTTCAATCAATTGCGCCATTTCTGAGTACGAAGCAGTGAGGCCTGGATTGCCTGCTCTAGCGTCAACAGTTTTGCCTTCATTTTCAAGAACTGAGTTTAAGAAGTTAACCGCAATCTGCAAAGCAACTGCATTTTCGGTAAGAGTTGGCAAACCACCAGCAACAACCAGAGATTCACCTTTCTTGCTCCATAGATCTGAAGCCACTTTAGCAAACAACTCAGCATCTAACTTCAAACGAGAAGCAACATCTGCATACTTTTCGAGAGTCGCTTTTACTGCTGTGTTGCTAGCATAGCTAGAAAGTCCCTTTTTAACGATAATCTCATGGAGTAAGCCCATGACCACATCAAGCTGCTGACTTGGCTTGATTTTGAAGCGAATGTCAGCATTAGCTCCCGTGAGTGAGTATGTAGAATCAAAACTCACCATGCGAGACATGTTTTTGATATCTTTACGGGACATCGCATACTGACGAGAGAACGCCACTGGCGTTAACCATGTTCCCAAGAAGTCTGCATCGATAGAAACAACTAATTTTGCTTGATCAAAACGGTATTGCGGAACAAGAGCTTCACCGTAAGATGCCGCCTGCCCTTTACGAATTTCTTCGTTAGCAAAAACTTCCCAAGTGATATGCTTTGCACCGAAAGCTTTTGTAAAGTCGCCTACAACTGCGCGAGTTGAAGGAGATGCCAAAGCGCCTGTCAAAACAACAGCTTTGCCTTTTTTAAGTTGAGCCACGATTTTCTCGTCAAGCTCTTCCCACTTCACATTCACAGTTTCAAAGTTGCTCTTATTGGCATTAAAGAGATTTCTCTTCGGAGCCTGCAATCTTTCAGGATCATACATATTAAGGAGAGAAGCCTGACCACGAATGCCCAAACCACCTTTATTAAAAGGATGTGTTGGGTTCGCCTCGATTTTAATAGGTCGACCTTCTCGTGTTTTAACTAAAACTCCGTACCCTTCAGAACCATCAAAAATGGCAGAAGAGTAGTAGTTTGGCACACCCAAAGTCACTTCTTCAGGCTGCTGATTGTAAGGAACAATCTTTTGCACTGGACGGCGGATACAACCCGCACTCGCCATAGCAATGGAAGCCCCCATAAGTTTTAAGAAATCGCGACGAGCCACTCCATCTTCTCCATCGTTCTCACGCAAAGGAGAATTTTGGAATTCAGTTTCCGCAAGTTTCATGAACTCAGGATCCTGATTGTACTGTTCAAGACTCAACCAGTACTTGGTATCGCGCTCGATTTGCGGTCTAGCCGCTTTTTTTGCTTCTAATTCGTGATCGTGATGCATTTCAGACATAAAGACCTTCCGAACCTCTCGTTAGTAGTGACAAGTTGAACAGTTAAGTGGAGCATTGTTCTCAGGCTTTCGGTGGCAATTCACACACCAACCCATAGAGAGATCCGAATGCTGATAAACCTGCTTCATTGTTTCGATAGGACCATGACACTCACTGCAGTTCACACCCTTTGCGATGTGAGCGTTGTGATTGAAGTGCACATAGTCAGGCATCATGTGAACTCTAACCCATTCAACAGATTTGCCAGCATCATATAGCTCGCGCAATTTTTGAATATTGGGTTTATCAGTCGCCACTTGCAAGTGACAGTTCATACAAGTTTGTAGAGAAGGGATATTTGAATGTGCCGATCTCTCCACTTGGTTATGACAGTACTGACACTGAATATTGTGAGTGCCAACATGGAGTGAGTGATCAAAAGGAATTGGCTGCTCAGGGCTGTACCCTTTGTTGTAACCAATACCGAATTGGAACTTACATCCTGTTAACAATGTTGATGCGATGAGGAGCGAAAACACACACGCGCTCCCGACTACCATTTTTTTGAACAAACTAAGGTGCATAGCAATCCTTTGGGCACACTGATGCCATGAAAAAATTTTTGTTTCATATATTTAAGAGGTCTTTAGTCCAGTTGTCTATCATCTTTTTGAAAACTGGATGAAAATAGAAATCCCAACTCAGCTTTGCTATTATGCATTATGACTCTCATCAGGTTCAAGCGTACCATCTGCAAATGTCCAGTTTCGAAATCGCACAAATTTTAAGCAAACATAATCTCAAAACACAAAGCGATGTCAGTTTGCAGAAGTACAACACCTTTGGCATCGAAGCCAGTGCGGAACTTTTTTTAACTATTCTCTCTGATCATGATTTCAAAAATCTTTGTCAAGCTCTCCCCGAGATCCCAGGCCACTACCCTATTTTTTATTTAGGCGGTGGCAGCAATATCGTACTGACAAAAAATTTTGAAGGTTTAGTGATTCGCCTGGCTCACGAAGGTATAGAGTTTAGAACTTGCGATATTGTTGACACTTTTATCGTCACAGCTATGGCGGGAGAAAATTGGTCTAACTTTGTCGATGCCTGCTGCGAAAAAAATCTTTCTGGCATTGAAAACCTCGCCTTAATCCCCGGCACAGTGGGAGCCGCTCCCATCCAAAACATTGGCGCCTATGGCGTCGAACTCAAAGATGTATTTTGGGAACTCAAAGCCTTTAACCGCAAAACTTTTCAGTGGCGCACATTCAACAAAGAGCAAAGTCAGTTTGCATACCGTGATAGCTTTTTTAAATCCTCAGAAGGCAAAGATTATCTTATTTATTCTGTAAGCTTGCTTTTATCGACTCAGTTCAAGGCCAACACTCAATATCCCGACCTTCAAAAAATCATGGGCTTCAGCCCTACTCACCCTCGTGAAGTAGCTGCGGCAGTGAAGTCGATTCGCCAGCAAAAGCTCCCAGACCCTAAAGTCATAGGCAATGCTGGCAGTTTTTTTAAAAACCCTATCCTCTCACTCATAGATTTTTTAACCCTACAAAGTCGCTTTCCCGACATTCCTTTTTTTCGCATGGGAAATGACTATGTAAAAGTGCCCGCAGCCTGGCTCATTGATCGAGCTGAGTGGAAGGGTAAAAACTTTGGCACCGTTGGAGTTCATCGCAACCAAGCCCTGGTCTTGGTCAACTTAGGTGGAGCTACTGGTAAAGACGTGCAAAAGCTCGCATCTGAAATCCAAGAAGATGTTCAAAATAAATTCGGTATCACCCTAGAGCCCGAGCCTCTATATGTTTAAAATTGAGTTCATCTCATAAAATTGTAATCTGTTGTAATTTGCACTTCAATTCATTCAAAGCCATTGTAGTGACATGACAATGTTTGTAGTTTTAATTTCGGCTTTATTTTTTCAGTCTATTGCCCTCTCAATGGAGCAACCTAAAATTTATTCTGTTGAACTCGATGGGTTGGTACAAAAGGACGGCAAAGGCCTCTACGATGAAGTCCTAAAGAAAATGAAAATCCAGCACCAAACCGTCCCACCCAAGAGAGCTGAGTTGCGCATGCTTGACGAAAAGGCCTGCATGTTCCCCGTCGATCGTAAAATGATAGATACCGACATACCCCTAATTCAATCAGATGCTCTTCTTACAGTTAACATCTTCCTGTTCTCACTTAATAAAAAGTACAACTCTCTTGAAGAACTTAAAAATAAAAGTCTGGGTGTTCGCTCATCTATAAACTTTGGCAAAGAGATTCACAAAAGACTTAAAAAACTTAAAGTGAATGACTCCAAAACGTTAGAGCAGAATCTAGCAAAACTTCGAGACCGACGCGTTGAGGCCATTTTAGAGTTTGAAGAAGATATTGCGATATTTTTAAAGAATAATCCTGACTTTAAGATCAATCTTACAAAAGGCGCTCTACAGTTGCAATTCGATGACGCTCTTACTTGCGTGGACACTCCCAGCAATCGTAGCTTCATGAAAAAATTTAATGACCTTTTACATCCCCACCGCCTAATGGATGTGGGGCTTAATAACTAATTAATATCTTAGGCAGCACTTCTTTTTCTTCGCACAAGCCAAACATAAAGTGCAAACAAGAAGTGAATGATCACAAAACCTGAAACGTACTCTAAGCCCCCAGCGCCAAAACCGTAAGAGTGCAAACCCGCTCCAAGAACATAGTTCACTCCATACCACGCCATGATCACTAAACTAAAAGTCACTACCGCAGTGACCACCATACCAAAATCTTTCAAAAGCCCCGCAATACGAACATGCAAGACAGCGATGTAGCCTAAAAGTGCAATCAACGCCCAAGTCTCTTTTGGATCCCAGCCCCAAAAGCGCCCCCAAGAGTAGTCTGCCCAAATTCCTCCGAGAATAATCCCTGGAGCGAGAAAGGCCACACCGATTTGAGTGGCACGATAAATTGAAGTCACAATGGCCTTAATTTTTGCCTTGTGTTTTTCTTCATCGAGCAAGTAATAAACAAGCCCCATATCTCCCAACCCAAAAGCCAAAAAGAAAGCTGCATAACTAATTGTGATCGTCATCACATGAACAACTAACCAGTAATTGGAGCGCAATACAGCTTCTAGTGGCTGTAACGAAGGATCTAAAACTGCCGGCGCAAAGTCTGCGACAATCAAACTAAATAGACCCACTAGAGAACCCGCCATTAAAATAAAGCGGAATTTATAAACCCACTCTAAAATTGCTGCAAAGAGAACTGTCCCCCAACTCACCCACACGACGGTTTCATACATGTTAGTTACTGGAGCTCTTTCCATTAAATAAACACGCAAAGCAAAGCCGTAAGTATGAATTACAAAACCAGCTATAACAAAAAACCATGCTGGCTTAAATAGAACTTCCTTATTCATCGCCCAAACCAAGAGTAAGAGCAAAGAGGCCGCAAGGTACATAATGTAAGCCCAACGGAAGGGATGGAAGTTATTGTAGTGAACTTCTGTTTTAATTTTGAATTGCGAAGGATAAAGAGCTGGGTTGTTCTTAGCGGCAACTGCTTCAAATGCAAAAACTGCCTGATCCAACTCTTCACCTAGTTTTTTCAGATCACCCTGCCCGGTAGCATAGGCACCAATATGACCAATAAAAGCTTTAGTAAGAGCTAAAAAAGAAGCTTGCTGTTCTTCGTTAAAATCAGCAACTGAAATCCAAGAATCACCAGTATCCGGCAATGGCGGCACAAGTTTTAACAATCGCCCAGAGGCAATTTCATTGAAAACAAAAAATTGATTCTCTAATCGCTGGAGAGCCTGAAAATAAGGATTTAATTTCTCTTTGCTCTCAATTTTGTTTGCCAACTCCTGCCGCAAAGCTGTGAACTGATCGTTACCAAAAAGCTGCTCCCCTGAGAAATACTTCTCAGTTATAGGTAACCCCATAGTTTTTAAGAGCTGATGGTTTTTGACTTCAAAAATCTTTTTGTCTTTCCAGCTTCCTGGCGACAGCATCCAAGTGAGAACAATCTCATAGGCCTCACGACCCTCAAGCGTGCTTTTACCATAAACCATATTCAACATTTCTTTGGCAAAAGTATCAAAGGGCTTTACTCGACCAGCCTCTTGAATCGGCATGTATTTGATTTGCTCTCCCGGCTGAGCGGCAAAGGTTGGAGACGAAAACAAAAGTGCAAGTGCTAAAAAAACAGATTTCATTTTAACTGTCCCTGTTGCTTTTTAAGGCGAAAATCTAAGTTTTTAAAATAGAATAAAAGAACGATTCCAATACTCATGATCAATGAACCCAAGTATTTCCAAAAACGACCTGGATCATTATTCACCGACAAGACTGAAGCTATTGGAGCTCCGTTTTCTTCCTGAAAAGAGGCTTGATAGAAAGTTAGCCCTTTGTACTTGAGAGGCTCATTCATAGAAATTTTGGCTTCTGAAATTTCTGGAACCGAAACGACGCTTTCGTAAGCCATAGCTCGCATAGTCCCTTGATAACGAGTGATTTCAAACTTTTTGAGATCTACCTTAAATCCCAAATCAATACGACGATTGGCATAGGTCACAAGATAGACTGCATTGTCAGAGAAAAACTTCACCATGTCGTTCATGAGCAACCAGTGCTCCTTGCCATCATAAACAACTTTAACCGCAGCCGTGCTGAGAGGAGTAGGCTTAGGAACTTCTTGAATATCCCAATTCTCCTGCGCTTGAGGGTAGTATCGCAAAATACGAACAGTGGCATCCATCCAACCCGTATCAAAGCTTCCACCTTCTTTAATTACACCAGTCCTATATGGTTTTTTCTGATCTTTATGAAAAACCGTGTAGCGCAAATCGCCAGACTCGAGAGGCTCTATGTAAAACTCATTGGCACCATTGCCCTCAGCAGGCGCAGGACCAATGTGAGCTTGGGCTGGACCGAAATTAAGAGTTTCACGTAAATTCTTTTTACGCTGAACGATCCACTCCACCACATTGAACACAGAAGACTGCACTTGCAAACGAATGCCCGCTCCCCAACTTCCAGAAGTTGCCGGTTCAATTTTTTTGGCAGGAATGACATACTTTTTATAATCCACGATTTGCATTTTTTTATCCACTGTCGGGATTACAAAGGGATTCTCAACTGAAGGTGGCTTTAAAAAGAAATCAACTTCTTGTTCTAAAACTTTGGAGTAACGATCTCCATCAAAAGAAGTGTAGACAACGATGTCTGTCTCAGGAACTTGCACTAAACCATTCGACTCCCCGATACCAATTCTCATGGTGCCATCAAGCCCAAACTGTTGAGTTAATATCGAACCAAATAAAATAATGATGATACCAATATGAGCACAGACAAAAGCAGCATGACGCTTTTTCCAGGGCCAACGATCGACCATAACCGCAGTCAGATTAATCGCTAACAGACCTAAGATACTGTACATCCACCATGTGTTATAAACTAACTTTTTAGCAGCGTAAGCATCGTAGCGAGCTTCTACAAAAGTACCAATGGCGGTTAAAATAGCCAAAGCAACTATGATAAAGACTGCCAACTTCAAGGAAGCGAGAGGTTTGATGATTTTCTTTTTCATGTTCGCCTAGGTCTATCACTGAACCTAGGGGCTGCCAATAAAAACAGAAAGTTAAAGAGAATATTACTTCCGACGCGGTATTTAAGCTTTTTGCTTTAAATTGGCGACGATATACTCCAAGGCCACAGCAATCTTCTTCTGCACATTTGCTGCTTTTTCTGGCACTATTTTCTTAGTCTTCTCATCCATATAAAGTGAACGATTCAACTCCACCTGAATAGCTTGCCGGCCCTTATTGGGATCACCATAAACTTCACTGACCCTCCCACCAAAATAAGGCCAATTGTAGCCCACTTTAAAGCCTGCACGAGAATACGCAGCAATAACCAAGTCCGTGAAAAAGCTATCACAACTCTTGCCTTTGCAATCTGACACTACGATGTCAGCTCGCAACTCACCTGGGTCACGGTGCATAGAAGTTCCTAAAGAGGGCATGGAATGGGCGTCAATATGAAAAGCTGATTTAAATTGGCTTTGCACTTTAGCGTAGAGATCTTGGGTTTGCTGATGAAAAGGCTTGTAAACCAAATCCACCAACTCTTGGTGCGTCTGCATACTCATAGGTTGCGGCAAAAGATTGTGATTGTAAGTGGTGACAACCCAGTGAAACCCCCGATTGTGCAGCCCCGCAGGGTTTTGATTCCCGATGACTGAGCTCGCATCCACATCCTCTGGGATACGGTTCAAATCGGCTGCGTAACGATGCCATTGGGTTGTTACTGCTGGGATATCTAGTTTTTTTAAGCTCGGCTCATACAAAAAATCGACAAAACGATCGACATCACACATCAATACTTCTTCAGGCAAACCCTTTAACCATCCTGCTTGAGGAGGAATATTCTCTCCTGAATGAGGAATTGTGATCATCAAGGGGTGAGTCAGCGAACCTGCCATAAAAAACCTCGTGTCATTTGAACTGGGTTTTAATATGGTAATAAAATACTCTTTTGAAAAGGAGGACCGCGTAATGTCCACTCCGTCTAAAGCCAAAATTTATACAAAAACAGGTGATAAAGGACAAACTCGCCTCGTTGACGGCTCCTGTGTAGAAAAGTTCAATCCTCGTGTCGAAGCTTATGGCACCGTTGATGAACTCAACTCTTATTTAGGTGTTACAAGATGCCAACTCAATATGGAGATCTTAAAAAAACGCTGTGAACCCGTCCTCGAGAAGATTCAATCAGAACTTTTTAATATCGGTAGTCTTTTGGCTTGCGAAAAAGAAGATGTCTTTAAAATGTTACCGGAAGTGACTCCCCAACATATTGAGTTTTTAGAAAATGAAATCGATCTTTTTACTGCGGACCTTCCAGAACTGCGCAATTTTATTTTACCGGCTGGACATCCCGCAGCTGCACACCTTCACGTAGCCCGCACTCTTTGTCGTCGCGCAGAGCGCCGTTCTGCAGAAATCTTGGTAACAGACAAAAGATATGAAAACAGTTTGATCTACCTCAACCGCCTATCTGATTTGCTCTTCACTATGGCCCGATGGTGTAACCTGAAGTCCTCAACAGAAGAAGTGATCTGGAAAAAGTCTTAAACTTGTGGGCTCCATTGACATCAATGCCCATTGCTTTAGACTTTAAAAATGCAGATTCGAATTGCACAACCTGAAGATTCAAAAGCCCTTGTCAATTTTTACAAAGAGTTTCCTTTGCAGGGGCAAGTTGAGATTAAGGTGGATCGCTTCAATGACTACTTTGCCCCTTATCAAGTGCAAAGTGATCGCTATCTTTCTTACCTAATGGAAGACGATGTTAAAACCATCCATGGCACCGCTAGTTTTGTTATTCAGAATTTACATCATCAAGGACAGCTACAAACCGTCGCTTGGGGACGAGACTTGAGGATCGCCAACAACCGGCAAGCAGTACTCAACTGGAGTCAGCACTTTCTGCCTGTACTCAATGAAGTCGCTCAAACATTCCAAACCCAGTTTACACTTTCGGTGATCAATTTAGCCGACACTCAAGCCCTCAATGCTTTTGTGCGACTCAAACCTTCCAAACGCCCACTGCCTCGTTATTATCTTTTTAGAAGACTCAATTTGATCTCGGTACATGGTCAACTGCCTTGGGCCAACAACCCACTTCCTCACCTCAGAATTAAACATGCCCAACCTCACCATGCCGATGCTTTGGCTCATTATGTAGTTAAAAAATCACTCGAAAGAGATCTTGCAAGTGTTTGGAATGCTGACAGTTTTTTTGATAAAATTCATCGCTATAAAAATCTCAGACTTGAAGACTTTTTAATTGCAGTCGATCATCAAGATAACATTGTGGGTTGCTGTGCACCGTGGTCCTCAGCAAATATTCAAGAGCAAATCCCCCTCCACTACTCCACTCGTGGCCATAACTTTAGACAGTTTCTCAAGTTTGGCGAACAGTTTGGATGGACTCGATCGCTGACAAAACCTATTCATCGCTTGCAGACAGAAGCTAGTTTTAACTTTAGGTATCTGAATTTTCTTTTTGCCAACAATGCAGACATCTTTGAAAGCCTTCTCTGGTCTGCTTATGATAATGTGAATGAGAATGAATTTTTAGTTTACAGCCAGATGCGCTCCGAACCACTTTACCGCCGCCCCTTCACTTGGATCACAGCCAAAAGACAATATGGTGTCTACTTAATCGCGCCACCAGATACAGCTCCACCTGACTTTCTTCACCCCCGCAATGAAAGATCCATTGAGATAGAGCCTTTTTTTATCTAGTGGAAAATCTAAAAAAATACCTAATTGCTTTTGATCCGAAAGATAACAGTCACACCTAAAGAGGCAGAAGTCTTTGTGATTTAACTTTTTCAGAAACCTGAGGCCAAAACCAACTCAGGGCAGGATCACTTTCGATCACTTCTTTGATTAATACCTTGATATCATGGTGCGATGAGATTTCTCGACGGAGCCACATTTCGAGCTCATCAAAGCCGGGGCCGATGATTGTGACTTCGACAGAATTTAAAAAATGCAATAAGTGAACTTGTGAAGAGGCAACATTAAATTCGGCTGTTTTTTGTCGCAAAAAAGAATGCAAAGCTTCTTTTATGTCAGCTGAATGACGGAAGTTAATTCTTCTCAAAATCAAATCTGCCACGTAACCGCGATTGACCCATCGCTGATGTAGACCACGCTGACAAGCATTGATCAAAAGAGTTCTCAAGGCTGCTGCAATATTGGCAAAGTCCACATCATCTAAAGACATCACTGTCATCAAATCAACGTAGCGAACATTTTCTTGAGCTTGACGAAGACTAGTTAAAACTTCAGGCACGCGCAGAAGGGAGTCACGTATACTCTGCAACTCAATTCCAGATCCATCTGTAAAATACAATATGCGCATATCTCTATCATAACTAAGTTATTTATTTTGTGATCTTTTTTTAAATTTTTCAGACTATGGTCTAGATCCTTTTTAATATTAGCTATGTCATACTTTGGTGAAGGTATTAGACTGGATTTACAACTGAGGTAAGCACAACAGTGAATGCACCCAAAAAGAATAAAAACACCCAATTTCCATTAGATAGATGGTATCCTTATGGATTAGCCATCATCATTGGTTTTTTCGTTGCGGACTTAACTATTCTTGCCTACCGCGACTTGATGCTGCCGACAAGCGTTCCCCCAGCAAAGGGCACTCCGCCGCCAATGCCAAATATGTCTTCCTCGTCACAGTATTCCAACATTACAGCTAGAAATATTTTTTCCGCTGATGGCATAATCCCCGAAGCCATCACTGCAAAAAAATCAGAAGAGGGCGCCGAAGAAGCTCCCGCAGTTCTTTCGCAGTTGCCTCTTAATTTAATTGGCACCATGGTTTTTTCTAATCCAGAAAAATCTCTTGCCGCCATCGAGCTTAAAGGAAAAAACCTGGTAGTATCTCTCACTCCCGGCAAAGAAATTGAAAATATGGCCAAGATTGAGCTCGTTGAAAGACACCGCGTGACCTTTCGCAATCTTAACAATGGACGTCTCGAGTATATCGAAATGAAAAACGATAACAAAGTTGTCTTTGGAGCTCCTAAAGCTGCAAGCGCAGGAGCTACTAGCGGTGAAGTTGTCCCTGTGGGCGAAAATCAATTTACCATTAAACGAGCCAATCTCTTAAAATATATCAACGATCTTCCTTCTGTTCTGATGCAAGCTCGTGCTGTCCCCTACCGTGAGCCAGGCACTGGCAATATCGTTGGTTTTCGTATTTTAGATATTCAACCGGGCTCTATATTCAGCCAACTAGGTTTAAACAAGATGGATATCATCAAAGGAGTTAACGGCAGCCCCGTGGATTCTCCAGCCAAAGCGATGGAGTTGTTTCACGCACTCAAAGGTGAAACTAACATCAATATTCAAATCGATCGCAATGGAAAGAATGAAAGTTTTAAATACGATATTAAGGATTAATTTGAGAGCGCAAGGATGCGGAGGAATACAATGAAGCTAAAAAAACACGTCAGCCTAGGATTGGCAACAGTCATGGCCTCTCAGGTCAGTTCAGCTCAATTCGAAAACTTTCCACCGCCCCCACCCCCAATTCCCGACATGGGGACTGAGGAAAACTCTGGCTTCTCAACTCCCCCACCTCCTGATTTTGGCAATAATGGCTTTGGTGGCGGATCTGATTTTGCAGCTCCAACAAACAGCGCAGCGCCTAGCGCTGCGGCGAACGCAGGGCCCCTCAGCAAAGAGAAAAAACAAAAGTTTTCACAGGCTGGCCTTGAGGATATTACAGACAAAAACTTCCCTGAAACTATCGAGTCTTTTGATTTTCCTAACGTCGAAATTTCTGACCTCGTTAAAGCCGTTGGCGAAATGACTGGAAAGAACTTTATCATCGACCCCGGTGTGCGTGGTAAAATCACTATCATCGCTCCTTCCAAGATCACAGTTGCTGAAGCCTACAAAGCTTTTCTCTCAGCTCTTGCTATTAATGGCTATACGGTTGTGCCTTCTGGCAGCTTTCTTAAAGTAAAGTCAGCACGAAACGCTCAGCGTGATAGCATTGAAACTTACTCTGGAGCTTACTACCCTAATTCAGATCAAATGATCACAAGAATTATACACCTCAAACATATCTCAGCAGAACAGGTGAATAGAGATCTTCGCATTCTTTCATCAAAAGATGGTGAGATGAGTGTGTACACTCCAACTAATTCTATTATCCTCTCCGACTTTGGCTCTAACGTAGATCGCGTCATGAAAATTCTCTCACAGTTAGATGTACCAGGTTTTGAAGAGCAGCTCGAAGTAATACCTATCAAGTTTGCCAAAGCTAAAGATCTTGCGGATCTCGTTGATAAAATCGTCAATAAGGGACAAGGTGGCGGTAGCAATTCAACTGCTAGCCGAGCAGGCGGAACTTTCTCTGCTGGTGTTCCTCGTTTTACTCGCACCACAACCACCACAAATCAACAAGGTACAAGCTACTTTATGGCATTTCCAGATGATCGCACCAACTCTATCATTGCTGTTGGCAACAAAGCTGGAATTGACCGCCTCAAGCGTTTGATCTCTCAGTTGGACTTTAGAATTCGCCCTGAAGACTCAGGTGGGGTTTATGTTTATTACGTAAAACATGGCGAAGCTGAAAAAATCGCGCAAACTCTTAACGGCGTAGCCAAAGAATCTGCACCTAAACCAACAACAGGCGGCAGCCTTCTCTCCCCTATTGGAAGCGGCGGAGCTATGACCGCTCCACAAGAAGTTTTTGGTGGCGACGTCAAAATCGTGGCTGATAAAAACACCAACAGCTTGATCGTTACTGCCAGCAAACAAGACTATGACGTGGTGATGTCACTCTTATCAAAAATTGATATTCCTCGCGATCAGGTTTTTGTGGAAGCCATCATCATGGAAATGAGCGCCAACGATACTATGAATTACAATGCTGGTTATTACCAATATCCATCAGGAGGCTACGGCAAAGCAGGCTTTAATGGTGGCATCAACTTACAAGAAATGCTCTCTCCCACTGGTGGGCAAGGAGCAGTCCTTGGTTTTGGTGGCGGTAAGACTGTTACTGTTACTGACCCTCTCACTGGAAAATCACTTTCTATTCCAAGCTTAACTGGTTTTATCAACTTCTTAAAGACAGTGCGTAAAGCCAATGTCCTTTCAACTCCTCAGTTGATGGCTTTGGACAATCAAGAAGCCGAAATCAAAGTGGGTGACCGCGTTGCAGTTGGTTCCACACAGAATCAAACGGCTAATGGTAACAGCACTTTTACTCCTAATTTTGAAGATGCAGCCATTGAAATGACGATCAAGCCATTCATCAGCCCTGGCTCTGATTCTATTCGTATGGAAATCAAACAAAGCGTAAAACAGCTCTCTAACGTACCTGTGCCTAAGGCTTTGGCAGATACAACTCAACCATTGGCAACTCGTATGATTAAAACAAATATCGTAGTTCGCAATGGAGACACAGCCATTTTGGGTGGCTTGATCAAAGAACAAGAGACTGAAGCCGTTTCTAAAGTGCCTCTTCTCGGTGATATTCCTATTTTAGGATGGCTCTTTAAATCTCGCAGCACTCTTAAAGACAAAGTAAATATGTTGGTCTTCTTAACACCAAAGATTATCCGCAATCCTGCAGATCAAAATGGTGTTATTAATAAAAAACTTGGTCAGCGCTTAGATTTCATTAAGTCACACGGTGGACGTGACCCCTATGGCAAACATCTCGAGGAAGTGGCACGCCAATCTGGGTTCGCAAACGAAACCGACGACACAAGCAAATCCCGCTAGGAGAAAAAGTGGCGAGTATTGATATTTCGGCAGTTCTTTCTAAAGCAACAACACTCAGCACAGAGCAAATCCGCTCTGTGCTGGAGAATTCATCTGTGGTCCGCCCCGTGAGCGTGGGCGAAGCCCTCAGCGCAAAAACATACAGCTCCGCAGAAGATCTCGTGAGTGAACTCTGCAAAGAACTCGGACTTGATTTCATCAAAGATATTCCTGTTGGTGATATATCTGCTGACTTGGTAAGAGACTTACCAATCAATTACGCAAAACAACAGGGCGTCCTCCCCTACCGCGAGGAAGCCGACACTCTCTTTGTACTCACTAGCAATCCTGTTAATTTAAAAGCTCTTGATGATGTGCGCGTGATCTTTGGTAAAAAAGTAAAGCCGCTGATTACAACAACTACTAAAATTCAAGATGCCATCAATCGTGTTTACGAAAAATCCACCGCCAACCTTTCAGGCCTTGATGAGATCGGCGATGAAGATTATGACTTAGATGATCCCATTGTTGATTTGTTAGAAGCTGGGGAAGATGATGCTCCTGTCATCAAACTGGTGAATAGTTTATTGTTCAGAGCCGTCAAAGAAAAGGCTTCTGATATTCATATCGAACCTTATGAAAAAGACATGTCTGTGCGCTTTCGTATCGATGGTGTGCTCTTCGACGTCTTTAAACCACCCAAAAAACTACAAAACTCTATCACTTCGCGTATTAAAGTTATGGCGAATTTAAATATCGCAGAAAAACGTCTTCCACAAGATGGTAGAATTCCACTCAAAGTGGGCGGCAAAGATATTGATATTCGTCTTTCAACAGTGCCCACCGCTTTTGGTGAGCGCGTGGTAATGCGTTTGCAAAATAAATCAAACGTCGTTCTCGAACTTGACCAAATGGGCTTCAACAAAGAGAACTTGGTCAAGCTTCATGATCTTCTTGATCGCTCTTACGGTATTATTCTTGTGACCGGCCCTACGGGTTCTGGTAAGTCGACAACTCTCTACGGTTGTCTCACACGCTTGAACAAACCGGATGTGAATATTCTGACGATCGAAGATCCCGTGGAGCAACGAATTCACGGCATTGGGCAAGTGCAAGTAGTTTCTAAAATTGGACTGACTTTTGCGCAAGGTCTACGCTCGTTCTTGCGTCAAGATCCTGATATCATCATGGTGGGTGAGATTCGTGACTTAGAAACAGCCGAACTCGCAGTTCAGGCCTCGTTAACAGGTCACTTGGTCCTTTCAACTCTGCACACTAATGACTCAGCCGGCGCTTTCCCTCGTTTGATTGACTTTGGCGTGGAGCCATTCTTGATTGCCACTTCGGTCTTAGGCGTAGTCGCTCAACGTCTCGTGCGTATGCTTTGCCCTCACTGCAAAGCTCCTTATCAACCGAGCGACTTAGAGTTGAGTTTAATTGGCATGCCTCGCGAAGTGGCTCTTACTGGCAATCTTTGCAAACCAGTTGGTTGTGATCATTGCAACCAAAAAGGTTACTCTGGCCGAACCAATATTCAAGAGTTGCTCGTAGTCAATGATGATATTCGCTCTCTGATTTTGCGTAAAGCTGACGGTAACACTATTAAAAAACAAGCGCTTGCTAATGGCATGAAAACATTTAGAGATAATGGTGTTGAGAAGGTTTTGGCTGGAATCACTTCTATTGAAGAAGTCCTTTCAAGCACACAGATGGATATTTAGTTATGCCTATTTTTGAGTATAAAGGTTTAAGTCGCGACGGGAAGAATATAAAAGGCATCATCGATGCTGAAAACCTACGTGCGGCTCGTGCTAAACTCAAAAAAGATAATATCTATGTGGTGAGCATCGCCGACAAAAAAAAGGCCGTAGCTAAAAAGAATTCAGGTCCACGCAGTACCCAAAAAGTAAAAGTACAAGATCTGGCTTTGATGACAAGACAGCTTGCCACTTTGATCAAAGCTAATATTCCTTTGGTAGACGCCTTAACCGCAGTCTCAGAACAAGTTGAAAATCCCACTCTCTCTGAAGCTATTGCCGACTGTAAGAATATGGTTAATGAGGGTGGAACATTTCATAAGGCTTTAGGAAAGTACCCTAATATTTTTTCGAAAATTTATATTTCCATGGTAGAAGCCGGAGAAATGTCAGGCTCTCTGGATGTGATTTTAATGCGTTTAGCAGAGTTCACCGAAGCTCAAGCAGAGCTCAAAGCCAAGGTTTCATCAGCTATGACCTACCCGATTATCATGCTGGTGGTGACTTTTGGTCTTTTGGCTTTTCTCTTCATCTTTTTGATTCCTAAGATGGTCACGGTGTTTGAATCAAATCCTGAGTTGGTGCTCCCTTGGTTTACAGTTGTGATCATTCAAATTTCTGAATTTATGGTCAATTATTGGTATGCTGTCTTTGGCAGCATGGCATTAGCCTTTTTGATTTTTAACAATTGGAAGAATAGCCCCACAGGCAGTCAACAATGGGATGGCATTTCTTTACGTTTGCCCATCGCAGGCCCGGTGGTGCGTATGGTTGCAATCTCGAGATTTACTCGCACTCTGGCAACTCTTCTTAATGGTGGCGTGCCCATGCTCACCGCTCTTGAGATTGTTCGTAACGTGGTCGATAACCATGTTATCGCAACTTCTATTGATGAAGCCCGCTCCAATATTTCTGAAGGGGAATCCATCGCTGGTCCACTTAAAAAATCAGGCCAGTTCCCTCCCATTGTCATCCACATGGTTAATATCGGAGAGAAAACTGGAGATTTAGAAAACATGCTGAGCATGGTTTCTGATGCTTATGATTTTCAAGTTAAAAACAAACTAGACTCCGTCACTTCACTTATGGGGCCAGTTGTCATTGTGATTATGGGCTTTGTTATCGCCATGCTCGTTTTTGCAGTCATGGTGCCGATGTTTGAGATGACAAACCTCGCTTAGTACATTAGCTTTTATAGACAGAACTCACGGAGGAAATATTATGTTTAAGTCAGTTCGCAATCGTCGTGGTATGACTCTTATCGAAATCATGATTGTATTGGCAATTCTTGGTGGTATCGCTGCTCTTTTGCTTCCGCGATTTACCGGCTCACTTGATAAAGCCAAAGTGAGAGAAGCCAAAATTCAAATTGGCCAAGTCATCAGTGCTCTATCTATGTACTACACTGACTGTGGAAAGTATCCTCAGTCTCTTGAAGGCCTCTCTCAACAAGATGCTAATTGCGCCAACTGGGGACCTGAAGCCTACGCAAAAGACAAACAACTTAAAGATCCATGGGGAAATCCATTTGCTTACGAAGTCACTGGTAGTGATTTTGTTATCAAATCTCTTGGTAAAGATGGCGCCGAAGGCGGTTCAGGCTACGACGCTGACATTTCATCTGAAGACATGGAGTAACTCTCTCAATGAAATCTTCACGGGGCTTCACACTGATTGAGGTGATGATCGTCCTGGCTATTATAGCTGGCGTGATTGTCTTAGGAGCCCCGAGAATTTTTAAAGCGAGTACCAATATCAAAAGTGTCGCTCGGCACCTCGTGGTTCTCACCAAAGAAACTCGCAACAAAGCTCGCCTCAACAATGTGACTTACCGTTTGGTTTTTGACCTCAAAGAAGAAGGCACCAGTTATTGGGCCGAAAAGGGTCAGGGGCCACAAGCAGTTGATCTTGAGAGTCTAAGACTTAGCGAAGAAGAAAAAGATCAAAGAGATGAGGAAGCTCCCCCACCTCCTTTTTCTATGGACACCAGCCTCCTTAAACAACCCAAAACACTTCCTACAGGGATAAAGATCGTCTCCATTGAGACCATCAATTCCGCAAATCCGATTAGAGAAGGTAAAGCTTATATTTATTATTCTGCACAAGGATTTGTAGAAGCCTCTGCTATTCAGATCGCAAATGCACAAAATCAAATTTGGACACTTGTCATTAATCCCGTTACAGGCCAAGCTGATATAGTGGAAAAAGCCACTTCACTAAAGGATTTAGAGAGATGAGATCATCACACCGAAAAGGATTTACACTGCTAGAGACACTGCTAGCAATGGTCATTCTTTCTTCGGGGATCCTCTTATTGACCAACTCTTGGAGTGGAAGTTTTGCCCGCCTCAAAAAAACCCAACTCACCACTGAGATTTCAGCTTTACTCGAAAGAAAAATGGTAGAAATCGAAGCCGAGTATGCAGGAAAACCTCTTGAGGCAATTCCTGAAGAACAAAGCGAAGATTTTGGCGAAGACTACCCCCAATACTCTTGGGAGTTACAAAGTAAAGAATTGGAAGTGCCCGATCTCTCCGCAAGTTTAACAGCGCGCGAGGGAGGAGCAAACGAAATGCTCATTATGGTGATTCGCCAACTGAGCGAACATCTTTCCAAATCCGTCAAAGAAGTCAAAGTTTCTATAGTTTATAAAGGCGGCAAAAACCCCATTCGTTACTCTGCTACCACTTATTTTGTAAACTACGATAAGCCTCTTAGTATTGGTGGCGCTGGCGCACCAGCGGGAGGCAATTAATGATTTTAGTAAAGAAACCTCAAGGATCTGATAAAAATACTGATGTGTTAAGTTCTCAATCTGGCTTTACCTTGATTGAAGTGCTCATTACCGTGATGATTTTGGGAACACTAACCGTACTCGCCGCCCGCAGTATGCAACAAGCGGTACAAAGTAAAAGTAAGATTCAAGCCCAAATCGATGATGTGGCTCGCATGCGGGACACTTTGCGCATCATGGAAAGAGACATCAACTTAGCTTATCACTACCGTGATCTCGAAAAAGAAATCAATGACCTGATTAAAAAATATCAAAAACCGCCAGCAGCAGCACCAGGTGGCGGAGCGCCCGGCACCCCCGGTGGTGGCCCTGCAGGCGCGCCCGGCTTTAATCCCGACGAGGGTTTAAATCCTGCCATTCCTGAAAATCCAGAAGATGCCCTTGCCAATCTCAACAAAGCTCCCCGTCAGGATCCGACAACTCACTTTGTGGGGCTTAATGATGCTCTTCATTTTGTCACACGCAATACCGGCCGTATCACTACCGGTGATATGCAAGCAGATTATGCTGAAGTGGGTTACACTCTAAAAGATTGCCGCTCACTGCAAGAGGAAGGTGGCACATCCAAGTGCATTTGGCGCCGAAGCACTCCATTTGTCGACAGCGATGTCACTTTGGGTGGCACCGAGGTGGTTCTGCTTGAAAACGTGACTGAGTTTGAACTCAAATATCTGGGCAAAGGAAAACAAGATTGGGTTACCGTCTGGCGATCTGACAAAAATGGTGATGCCGTCACGCAAAAGAATTTTCCTCTCGCAGTTGAAATTTCACTGACCACCGAAAAAAAAGACAAAGGAAAGTCTAAAAAGTATTCTATGCAAATTGTCGTCCCCATCCACTTTCCTAACAATCCACCCCTTCGCACTGGGGGAAGCAACTAATGAATCTACTTAGAAACAACCGCGGTATTGCTCTCATGATTGCTATCTCAGCTCTAATGTTGATTCTTTATTTGGTTATGGAAATCACTTACGACTCAACCGTGGAATACACTGTAAATTCTCAGAACTTAAATCGCATTAAAGCTTATTATGCTGCCAAATCAGGGATGGAGCTATCTCTTTTGCGGATTAAAATCTATCAACAAGCTCGCGACCAATTTGGTGAACAACTTGGAGCCAATGCTTCGATGTTAGATGAAATTTGGAAGTTCCCATTTGCTTGGCCTCTCCCCCCGATGGAAGGCATGAATGCTGTTGATTCTGATAAACTTGAAGAACTCAACAAAGCCTCGAGTATGGATGCTGCTTATATTGTCACTATCGAAGATGAGGGATCTAAAATTGATCTCAACGACTTGGCTTCATCGTCCAAAAAAATTGCAGAGGCCACACGCAAACAACTGCTGCGCATATTCGAGACCAAAATGGAGCAAGATCGAGATTTTGAAAGACGCATGGGCAACTACCGCCCTGCTGATATCATCGACAACATCACTGACTTTGTTTCTTCCTCTCGAGACTCAGCAAGTGGGCGTGGCGGCAAAACCACTGCTTTTGCTGAGCTCAATCGCTTGGCTGGTTCGGAAATTTTCCCTCCCAATCGTGCTTTTAGATCTTTAGCTGAACTGCGCTTTATTCCAGGAATCAATGACGAAATCTTTGCTTTGTTAGAGCCAAGAGTCACAGTCTTTGGCATGAAAGGAATCAATCCTAACTTGGCAAATAAAGACACTTTGATGTCATTAGACTCAGGAATGACCGAAGAAGTGGTCAGCGAAATCATGAAACGCCGTGATGATCCCAATTTAGGTGGTCCTTTTAAAAATGCAGAAGACTTTTGGGCTTACGTTAATCAGTCTGGGGGCCGAATGAATGGCAATCCCGAAGAGATCCCACTGATTTTTGATAATATTACTAACTTTCGTATTCGTAGTACGGGTGAGTTCGCAGGAGCTTCACGAGAAATAACAGCTATTGTTATGGACGTGGACCGTGTTGCGCAAAAAGTCGCACGCCAACTCGTCGAAGAAAAAGCAGAAGCTGAAGGTAAAAAAGCACCGGAGGCCAGCAAAAATAAAGCTGCCAATACCCAGACCAAAGGCCCACCTCGGATTGTCTACTGGGATGAAAAATAAGATACTCTAAAGAGCGCACGTTCAGGGAGGAACAACCTAGATGAAATTTTTAGGTATCGATATTGGTACATGTTTAATCAAGGTTGTTGAACTTCAAACAACATCTCGTGGTCCTCAAATCACAAATTACTTTGAGCATCGCTTGAGTATGGCTGCCAATGCAGATCACACTCTCGAAACTATTGAGTTCATGCGAAGCCTCCTCCAGAGTTACGACCCATCTCAGATAAAAGTTTGTTTTGGTTTAAAGCACGATCGCGTTTCTATTCGTCATAAATTTTTTCCGTTTAATGATCGCTTAAAAATCAATCGTTCTTTGCCCTTTGAGCTTGAAGAAGACATCCCCTTCTCTCCTGATAATGCCATTTTTGATGCCAAAGTTATTCGTTATCTTGGACAAGGCGCAGAAGTGCTCGCCTGTGCAGCCCCTAAGCAACAAGTAGAAAAAGCAATTCAACTGGCTCAGGACTGCGGCTTTCAAACTTCTATTCTTTCAGATGAAGCCATTGCTTTTGCAAATCTCTTTGAAAGTTGGAGTGAAGCACCTCCTCATGTCCATAGTCCGATCACAATTGATGTGGGTGACGATCAAGAGAAACCAGTTCTTGAAGTTGATATCTATGTGAACATTGGCCACACTCGCACTATCGTAAGCGCTATTCACCAAAAGAGACTTTTAGCAGTGCGCTCTATTCTTTGGGGTGGACAAAATATTGCTGAAGCTCTTGCTAAAAAATACAATATCCCGGCATTTGAAGCACAAAAAGAATTTGAGAACAAAGCTTTTATTTTAACTTCTAAAACTGGCGCTAGCTTTGACCAAGTAAACTTTTCGGACACAATCGCTGCCAGCGTGCGAGAAATGTTACGTGATCTACAACTTACACTTTTAGATCTAAATGCCGAATTCAATACCCACGTGAGTAGCGTTAAAATTACAGGTGGGGCTTCTCAGATTAAAAATTTGGGTCCCTACATGACCCAAACCTTAGAAGTTCCGGTTAACAAGCTCGACACTCTCGAGCACTTTGCCAATCCTCTCATTGGTAAAACACCTGAACTCATCGCAAAAATTGGTCCCGCTTTAGGGTTAGCCCTGGAGTGCTTGAAAAAACCACGCAACCCCGCACTTAATTTTTTGCGCGGAGAATTTGCTCCTCAAAATCATACTTGGCAAAACTTTAAAGATCGCTGGGGTACCACTGCTAAATTTGCTGGTTACTTCTTTTTGGTGCTATTAACTTACTCTTATTTGCGTGAGTCCTTTACTCTCAATCTTGCGGAAAAAGGCAAAGAGGTATTAAGGACTCAAGCCCGACAAGTTGCCGGCCTCAAAGGCAAAGCCGCATCTGAGGGCGGTATTCGCAGTTACATTCAAAAACAGAAAAAAGCTGCTGCTGATTTTAAGAGATTAGAAGGCCTTTCATCAATGAACTCAGCTCTGGATATTTTACTGAAAGTTTCAAACACTGTTCCAAGCAAACAAAGCATTCAACTCGATATCAAAGAGTTGTCTGTACAGGATGAACTTTTGTCTTTACAGGGATACGTGAACTCTCCTCGTGAGTTAACAATATTAGAACAAGCCCTCACCAATTTGGCAAAAGATGGAAAGGTGACTCGTGCCAATCGCACTCTCCCGGCGATTACAGATCGTGTCGCTTTTGCTCTCTCCCTCCAAGTTGATCGCGAAACACAAAAAGGAAAATAAAAATGGCTTTTGAAGAACTTCAAGAAAAATTAAAAGCCGATCTCCAACAAACCTTGGACCGCGTGCAAGAATCCGCTTGGTTTAATCAGCTTCGTGATCGTTATGACAATCTTACTCCTACGGCACAAAGAGGAGCTCTTGCTGGTGGCGCCGCACTGGTTGTTGCTATCGTTCTCTCAATACCCTACAGCTACTACTCTCAATCAGCGCTTCAAGAAGAAGAATTTTTGCAGAAACGTGAAACCTTGCGCTCCCTTCTAAAAGTGACACGTGAAGCTCAAGATGTTCCGCAAATTCCTGCTCCTCCAGATGCAAACTCACTTCGCTCATTGATTGAATCGCGACTCAATGCCGCTCAACTGTTACCCGAACAAATACTCGGCGTCACTACAGTAGAAGCAAACTCTAAGCTCATCCCAAATGCCTTAGTAGATGCGGCCATCCAAGTGAATCTTTCAAAAATCAATCTCAAACAGGCCAACGACATCGCTTACAATCTGCAAGCCATCAATGCCAGCGTAAAAATGACAGATCTTACTTTTAAGCCAAGCGCTGGAGATCCCCGCTACTTTGATATATCTCTTAAAATGATTTCGCTTAAAGTACCTGAGGTGGCTCCTGTATTGCCTCTTCCTGAAATGCCAGGAGTTGGCCAATGATGGAGTTAGTCAGTCGTCTTTTTCGTTGGATAAAAATAAATCGCGGCAAAATTGCTCTCTCACTCGCCTCACTATTTGCTTTTTTGTTTTTACTATTTCCGTTTGATGAACTCACCGATTTGATATCTTCACAGGTTAGTAAAGCCACACAGAATCAAGTTTATTTGCAGTTTGATGAATTAGATCTTTCTTTACTGCCAACTCCCGAAGTTGAAATGGGCCAAATCCGCCTTGAGACGAGAGCGCTCCCGACAGTGCAGATTCAAAACTTGTTAGTCGCACCATCGCTGAGTGCATTGCTCTACCAACAACCCTACGGCAACGTTATTGCTCAGGGGATTTTAGATGGCACCATTCGTGTTCAGATGAGTAAGGGTACAGATTCTGGTAACGGTTTGGCTCGCCAACGGGTGCAACTCCAAGCCGAAAAACTCAATCTCAAAGATTTGAGAGAGTTGGCAAAATTGCCTATTCTATTAAAAGGACGTATGAACTTTGAAGGACAAGCTCTCGCCGATTTGTCTTTTCAAGAACAGCCAGAGATGGACATCAATCTCACCATTCAACAGTTTGAGATTCCACCTTCAAATGTTAACACTCCCATGGGCCCCTTAACGCTTCCCGATTTGCGTTTGTCGCAAGTGAGTATCAAAGGTAAGTTGAGTGGTGGCTCTCTGAACATCGAATCAGGCACTCTCGGCAATGCTAACGATGAGCTTTCTGGGAGCATTCGTGGTTCTATTCGTATGAATCTGCAAAACATGAATGGTAGCATCAAACCTCAATTCGGGGGCTATGATCTCACATTAGATTTAAGCGCTAAAAAATCCTTTCAGGACAAAGCGGGATTGTTTTTAGGTTTTGTAGATTCTTACAAGCGCCCTACTGCTGATGGCGCTCAGTACCGCTTTAAGATTGTGACCAACAATCCGCAAATGCCTCCCCAATTTAGCTCCGTTCAATAACAGTGCTGCGGCGAGTCCGCAGCCCCTCATTTGGCACAAAACTGAGTACCGAATGGCTCAGGGCTTCATTTGTGTTTAATTTTTAAGCAGAACATCCCCTTCGCTTGCACTTGCCCCTCTCACCACCCGAGTTTTATTGACAAGAATCGGGATATGGCCAAAAACAGTACGTACGTGAGACGGAGGGAATATGTCTGGAGTAAATAAAGTAATTATCATCGGTCGCTTGGGAACAGACCCAGAAGTGAAGGCGATTGGAAGCGGTCAAACTGTTGCCAGACTTAATGTTGCGACAAGCGAAACATGGGTCAAAGACGGCATGAAACAAGAGAGAACAGAATGGCACCGTATCGTTGTTTGGGGCAAACTCGCAGAGATTTGCGGCAAACACCTTTCAAAAGGTCGCCAAGTTTATGTTGAAGGCAGATTACAAACACGCAGCTGGGAAGATCAAGCTGGCCAGAAACGTTATGCTACAGAAATCGTTGCTAACACGGTTCAGTTCTTAGGTTCTGCAGGCGCTGAACGCACTAGCTCTCAAGGTGATGACTTTGGCTTTCAAGATTTCGGTCCAGAGCCTAGTTTTGACACCTCTGACGAAATACCTTTCTAATTTTTCTCTGACACCCCCTATAATAGGGGGTGTATGTTTGCGAAATTCCTAATTTTATTATCTACAACTGCTCTTCTTGCTAGTTGCTCCCTGTACACCTCAGAGGGGCGTAAAAGTTTTGAAAAAGCAGATCTTAATACCAACAGTCTTGTTCTTTTAAATTGCCATCACATTAGTGATGAGGACTTGGCACAGCTTCTCTTAGAATCTGAGGGTCCTATTTGGACCGAAATCTCAGCACAAGAAATCATTCGCTATCAACTTGCCGAAACTTTTGTCGAAGAATGTGTCTTTCAAAAATCACTCAACGCTGTGAGGACTCATGATTAAAAAAATAATGGGCGCGTGCCTCTGTTTATTATTCCTTCCGCAAACAAGTTTAGCGATTAAGGTTTTGCAAATAAAAGGAAACCGCGCACTGATAGACCTCGAAGGCGGATCCGCATACGTGGGTGACAAGTTTTTTGCAATCGACAATGACGGCAAGAAAAAAGCTCTCATCACTATTCTTCAAACAAAATCTGGTAAAGCTGTTGGTGAGGTCAATAAAGGACAACCGCAGTCAGGCTTCACTTTAGAGCTTGCTCGTCCTGGTGGCACCCCTAAAGCTGCCCCCGAAGCAATCGCCTCACGCCCTACTCGTCGCAGTCAACGCTCTGATACCTCTTTAGACTCCTCAAGCTACAGCACAAAATTACGTCCCTCTTGGGGGCTTTCAGCTGATGTTATTATGGGTTCCATGAATGCTAAATTTACCGGCTCAGCAACTGATACTGCAAAGAGCACGAGCATGACAGGGACTAATTTTGGTTTTGGTGGTTATTACGATTATCTGTTAGGAGACTCTACATCTATTCGTGGCTTTGCTTCTTACCAAATGTTTAACTTACAAGGAAACACCACGGACAATGATTGTGATGGCAGCAATACTTGTAAGGTTAACTTTAGTTATCTCTCTGGATACGCTCTTTATCGCTACCATTTTTCTACTGGCAAAATCGGCACGTGGTTAGGCGGGGGTGGAGGCTTACTTTTACCAATCGGCGCAACGAGCAATGTGATTAATACCAAAAAAACTTCTGTGAACTTTGTTGTATCAGCAGCGTTTGGTATGGAATATCAAACTAGCAAAGAAGGATACATCCCTTTTTCGTTTGAATACCACTACTTCCCGTCTTCAAAATCAGTTGAATCCTCAATGATGATCATGAGAGTTGGCTACGGATGGTATTTCTAATTTAAAGCAAGTCGTTTTATAATCGGGGTCAATATACAACCGGCCCCCATGGCGTTTTGCGATAGACAAAGAAATTGAAAGACCTAATCCCAAACCTTTACCTACTTCTTTAGTAGTAAAAAATGGTTCGAATAATTTTGCACGTAATTCTGGAGTCAGGCTCGTACCAGAGTAATGAACATAAAAAATAACTCCCTTTGACCACTTTTGCACTCCAACTTTAATCCATTTATTTTCTTGCACTTCTGCACTTACCGCATCAAATGCATTGTTGATGAGGTTGAGTATGACCTGAGAAATTTGATAGGGATAGCAGGTAATAAAGATATCGCTTGGTATATTTTCTATCTCGAGTTGAACGTTTCCATTTTTAACTCGCTCTGAACAAATATGAACTGCATCCATCACTACATCTACAGCCTTAACCAGCTCTGGTCTATCGTGCTCATGACTTTGCCGAGAAAGACTTCTAAGGCCTCTAACAATAGACGCTATTCTTTTTGTTGTAGATTCAATTTTTTCAACTCGTTCAAGTAACTCTGGAGTAAATTCTCCTTTCCTCTTAAGGATTGCCACATTTGCGGCAATAATTGCTAGAGGGTTATTAATTTCATGTCCAATACCGGCAGCCATTTCACCTAAGGAAGCTAACTGCGTTGAATTAATAACTTGAGCTTCTTGTTCTTTAATTTTTTGTTCTTGTTGTTTTCGCAAAGTAATATCTTCGATAATTCCAACATAGCCTTTCACTTGATTTCTTTCATTGCGAATGCAGTGAACCTCAAGCAATCCGTTAATAATGCTTCCATCTTTTGCTAAAAAGCTAAATTCATTTTTATTTCTCACTCCAATTCTAGATTCATATAGAAATGCATCAAAATCATTTTCTAAACGCACTTCATATTTTCGCTCTAACAAATCCCGGAATGCTTTAACTTCCGCGGGCAAATGCCACACCTCAGGAGTTTTTTTACCAATAAGTTCATGTTCCGTGTAACCCAAAATATGGGTAACAGGAGCATTGGTACTTCGAATAATTCCTTTTTCATCTACAGATACAAACATCAATGAAGAGCTATTAATCACAAGTTGTTGCCAATCAAGAAGTGTTCTCGCTAAAAACTCTTTATCTCTTAATTTTAGATACAGCTGGATAATGTAATAAATCATGCCAATAACTATTAACGACACAAATAAAACTAAGTACGGAAGGCTCGAAGCTAAATTATTAAGATATTTTTGAGAGGGCTTAATTATAAAGCTCCAAGAGTCACCAAATTGTGTTGGCTCTGTGATTTCAATCTTTAATTTAGATAGCTCATTATCAGAGTAATTCTTAATTTCATAAATAACATGGCCAGCTGATTTGATATTCACATTATAGTTATCAAAATAATCTGATCCTGAAAAAATACGTGAGATATCAAAAACACCCGAGACAAACCCTTGATTTCTTCCTTCTTTGTAGACCGGAAAGTACAAGACAAAACCTTTACCCCCAGCTATCAATTCAATAATGGAAGTTGTCGAAACTTTCCCATTTTCTAAAGCCCTCTCAAGAGCAGCTTTTGCATGAGGAATGGTCTTTAAGTCATAATTTAAGGTTTTTTCATTGCCCACAACCGGATAGATTTTGCGAATGATAAAATTTTCGTCGACAAAGTTTATGGCCTTTAACCCTTTTGTGTCGCTAAGGTAATTAATCATATCATTGTCCCAAACTCGAGGATCTTTATAGCCTCCAGCTTCCCAACGGCGAGCGATACGATTAAAAGAAAAATTAAAATGGTTGATCTCACTCATCGCTTCAGACACTAAATTTTTGGCATTGAGTTCATTAATATTAGAAATGCGGTTGTGATCTTGACGCAGCATTATTGAAAATAAAAAAGCTGCTAGAATAAGAAGTATCGAGCAGAAAAGCTCAGGCAACCATTTATTGAAGGACACGACTCACCCCTAAAATACCCCGAATTTTTTGCAATTCAAAAATAGCTTGGTTGAGGTGAGAAGCATCACGAACTGCCACTTCAAAGAGACACACGGCTTTTTTGTCTTTAGTTGTACGCGCTTGAATACTCTGAATATTCATTCCCACCGAAGCAAAAACCTCTGACATCTCTTTTAATAACCCAGGTATGTCATGAGAAATTACTTTTACTTTAACAACTCTCTCCTGGCCAGTACCCGCTTGTTTTACATTCCACTGCACGTCCACTTTGCGCTCTTGATCAAACTCAAAAGCTTTTTGGCAATCAGCTCTGTGAATACTAATACCGCGACCTCGAGAAATAAAACCTGTGATGGGATCTCCAGGAATAGGATTACAACATTTTGCAAAGTGCACTAGCACATCATCCATGCCATCTACAGAAACCAAGGAATTGGTCTTTTTGGTTTTAGTCGCTGCAGACTTTAAGATCCTCTCCATAAAGCCAGCATCTGTATGCTTTTGCTCCTGCTTTTCTATATTCTCTGGCAAAAGCTTTTCTACTAAATGACGAGGCTCAAGACGACCATAACCAATTTTGGTGTACATTTCGTCGATAGAATGAACACCAATGTCTTTCATGTACTGCTCAAAGTGCTCGCCTTTTAAAAAACGAATAGCAGCTAAACCAAATTTTCTAAATTCTTTCTCGACTAAATCCTTACCTAAAGTGATAGCTCGCTTGCGCTGCTCTTCTTTTACAAAAGCTCGAATTTTTGTTTTGGCTTTGTTAGTAACAACAAACTTGAGCCAATCTTTTGAAGGATTTTGAGTTTTAGAAGTTACAATTTCTACTGTATCGCCATTTTGCAATTGATACTTGATAGGGACCATCTTGCCATTGACTCTCGCTCCAACACAGGTGTTACCGAGCTGAGTGTGGATACTGTAGGCAAAATCAATGGGCGTTGCTTTTTCTGGAAACTCTTTTACATCTCCATTAGGAGTAAATACATAAATTTCAGACTCAAATAAGTCAGTCTTAACTGTCCCCAAAAATTCATCGGGACTGCGTACCTGCTGATGCAGAGAAACTAGATCGCGTAACCAAGAGGCTTGTTGAATATTATCGTCATCTTCAAAACGGCCCTTTTCTTTGTACTTCCAGTGAGCCGCAATCCCACGCTCGGCAATAAGGTGCATGTCATGCGTACGAATTTGGATTTCAATACGCTCCCCATCTGGCCCAACCACTGTCGTATGCAGTGACTGATAATTATTGGCCTTGGGCATGGCAATGAAATCTTTAAATCTTCCAGGAATGGGCTTCCATAGAGAATGTACGAGCCCCACAACAGCATAACATTCAGCTACAGAAGATACGATCACACGAAAAGCCAGAATATCGTGAATTTGTTCATAATCGATATTACGAGCTGTCATCTTACGATAGACTGACCACAAGTGCTTGGCTCTTCCATAAATTTCAGCTTTAAACCCTGCTTTGGCTAACTCTTTATGAATCGTTGTTTTGACATCTTCAATGTAGCGATTGGTTTCAGCCTCCGTCTTTTTAATTTTCTGAACCAAATTATAATACTGATCAGGACGGTAATAACGAAAGCATAAATCTTCGAGTTCGATTTTAAGAGTGTTGATACCCATACGCCCAGCAAGAGGGCAATAGAGCTCTAAAGTCTCTAGCGCAATTTTTTCTTGTTTATCAAAAGGCACGTAATTAAGAGTGCGCATATTGTGCAGACGATCTGCCAACTTGACCAAGATAACTCGCACGTCCTTGCCCATGGCCACAATCATTTTGCGGATATTCTCGCCCTGCTTTTCGAGAGAGTTACGATACTTAACTTGGCCTATCTTTGTCACACCATCCACGAGTTGGGCAACGGAGTCGCCAAACTCACGACGAATATCTTCGAGAGTGGCGGTTGTGTCTTCGACAGTGTCATGGAGTAAACCCGTGGCAATAGTCTCTAAATCTAACTGCAAATCTGCAAGAATGGCTGCGACCGAAAGTGGATGAGAAATATAAGGCTCGCCACTGCGACGAATTTGACCTTCATGCGCCTTTTCAGAAAAAGCATAAGCACGCTCAATAAACTTGAGATCCGCTTGCGGAAAATACGCTTTAATCTTTGCTAGGAGGTCCTCTAAGCTTTTGACTGGCCGACCTGCTGATGCTTCTTCTAAGAGAGCTTCCACCATACCAAAATCTTATCGGCAAAAAACAAAAGACTCTAGCAGTTTGTCTACTAGAGTCTTGTAAATTCTTAATTTTTTTAAAGAAACTATTTGTTCAGATCTTTTTCGATATCAGCTACAGCAAATGCCATATCAATATGAGACTCATAACCAACGTTTCCGATAGCCACTTCACGAAGAGACTGGACGATCAACTTGTTGTTACGAGATGCCACTGTAGACTCAGCACCTTTCATCAACTGTTTAGTTCTCTTTGCGACCATTAAAACCAATGCAAAACGATTTGGAACTTTTTCGATACAATCTTCTACGGTCACGCGAGCCATTACATGCCTCCAAGTCTATGAGCTAAGTTGTGAAAATAGCTTTAAGACAGCAATTTTTCAATGATTTTTTTAAATTCTGCAAAGGAGACTTCAAAGTCCTCATTGACGACTTGGAAATCGAATTTAGGGGCCTCTAGCATCTCTTTTTCCGCATTACTCATACGCACCTCGAGATCTACAGGCACTCCACCGTCTCTTTTGATAACCCTTCGACGCAGCTCGTCTATAGAGGGTGGGAGGATAAAAATGGTCTTAGCATCGGGAAATTGAGCCCTAAAAGTAGCCGTCCCTTGCACATCAATGTCCATAATGACTGTTTTGTTCTGAGCCCAAGCTTTTTCAAGGGACTCAAACGAGGTTCCATAAAAGTTGGTGTGAACACGAGCCCACTCAACAAAAAAGCCTTGATCCACTTTCTTTTCAAATTCTTCAAGACTGATATAGTGATAGGGGTTTCCCTCACTCTCACCTTTGCGCATCGATCTCGTAGTGTAAGTAATATTGTCGACCAACCGAGAGTCCTCCCGGCAAATTCTTTCGACAAAACTACTTTTTCCTGCGCCACTTGGAGCGGCTACGATGATCAATCTCGTCTTCATTCTTATTCCACGTTCTGCACTTGCTCTCGCAGTCTTTCTACGAGGGTTTTCGACTCTACCACAGCTTGAGTGATTTTGGAAATCTGTGATTTAGAGCCAATGGTGTTGATTTCTCGCAATAACTCTTGAGTATAAAAATCTAGCTTTTTACCTTCACTTTGCGGAGTCGCAACCAGCTCACGGTAGTTCTTTAGGTGCTCTGAAAGGCGGCTGAGTTCTTCATTAATATCAGCTTTTTCTAGCTGAATAACTATCTCTTGCGCCAAACGCTGTGGATCGATCTCCAGCCCGTTGGCGCGATTCTTAACTTTAGTTTCGAAGCGTTCCTGCAATTGTTGATTGGCCTGCTCACGGAGATCTGTAATCAAGCTGATCTGCTCAGACAACTGCTCTAGAAGCTTTTCCATATCTTTGCGTAAAGCTTTACCTTCACGCTCTCGCTCTTGATCACATTTTTTAAGGGCCGAAGCAAAAACCTTTTTTAAAAGCTTTTCTTCACCAGGTGACAGTTCTGAAGTCTCTTCCATTTTGATCACTTCTGGCATACGAGCGATCACTTCAACATGAGGGCTGTATTTAGCTTTTAATTTTTTTGATAGCTTCTCAAAAGCTTTAAAATAATCCAACGCCAGAGCTTCATTCACTTGCAAAGTGCCGCGAGTGGCTTGGTTTTTAATTTTACGAGAGATAAAAACATCCACAGTGCCACGACGAAGAGTTTCACTGAGAGTTTTTTTAAGGTCGATTTCAAATGCCGAAAATTCTCGCGGCATGTGCACACGAGTTTCTAAAAATCTACCGTTAACAGATCGAATGCTCACTTCTAAAGACACGTCTTTTGTTTCACCTTTAAAAGTTCCATAACCAGTCATACTTTTCATAGTGGTTCTATCCTCTCACTGATTCAAAAATACCTCAACGGATTTACTGGCTTCTGCAAATCCAGTCGAGCCCGCAAACCATTGCACCTGAGGATCTCTCTTAAACCAAGTCATCTGCCTCTTTGCTAATTGTGAGGTGGCTAAACTAATCGCACCTTCTAGTTCTTCTTCGGCTAGACTTTTTTCTAGCACCTGCAAACATTCTTTGTATCCAACACTTGCCAGCGGTGCCCAACTTTCCAGCCCTCGCTTTTTTAAATCTGCTACTTCTGCAAGCAATCCTTTTGTGAGCATTTGTTGTGTCCGTAGAGATATTCGTTGTCGCAACTCTTCTCGCTCCCAAAGAGGACCCACTTTTAAAAGGGGCCATGCAAAAGGAGCTGCTTGTGCTGCAAATTCTTTTTTAAAAGCAGACATGGGCTTTTGAAACGCTCGCCAAACTTCGAGAGCGCGCATCACACGGTAGCTATCATTGGGATGAAGCTCCGATGCTGTCTCAGGATCTACTTGTTTTAACTCTTGCCACAGCACTTCTCCACCCAAACTTTTAAAATCTTGCTCTAACTTGAGTTTGATCTCTGGTGGAACAGTCAATACAGGGTAAAGGCCTTTTTCGATGGCCTGAAAATAAAACCCAGTCCCTCCCACAACAAAGGCCACAGGGGCCTGCAAAGTTGGTAACAACTTGTAAAAATCACGATAGTAATTCCCTGCTGTCATTTCCTCTGGAGGGCTGACGTAATCAAATAAATAATGCGGACAAGAGGAGCTCTCTTGCAGAGTTGGTTTTGCGGTGCCAATTTCTACTTCTCGGTAAACCTGCACGCTGTCGCAGTTCACAACAACGCCTTGATGTTTTTGTGCCCACCGAAGAGCCCAATCTGATTTACCTGAAGCAGTGGCTCCGACAATAAAAACAACTTTCATCAAAGCACCCGGCCAAAATCTTTTTCTAATTTCAAAAATGGATAATCCACATTCACTGGGCGACCATGCGGGCAAAAACTAGAGAGTGGAAACAGGTCCATCTCCATCAACAAAGCTTCCATCTGTTCCTGACTAAGAGTTTGTCCCGCTCTCACGACAGAGTGGCAAGCCAGAGTGGCACAGATGTCTCCAATCATTTTTTCTAGGATAAAGCTTCCGCCCTGCTCAACACATTCTGTTGCCATTTTATCCAACACAGCACTGAGACTTGCCTCTTTGATAATGAGTGGAGCCGCTTTGACTCCCACCGTGCTGGGGCCAAGCGCTTCGATACTCAAACCTAGACGCTGAATCTCTGGTTCCATCGCAATGAGAGCTTCTACTTTTTCTGGAGTTAAATCCACAGCCAGAGGAAAGAGATACTCTTGAATATCAATCTTCCCTCCTTTCCATGCGCTCATCAGTTTTTCAAAAACCACTCGTTCATGAGCTGCGTGCTGATCGACAAACACCAACTTGTCGGCTGCCTGACAAATGATATAGGTGCGATTGGCTTGGCCAAGAACCTGCAACTGACTCCAGTAACCTTTAGTGGCACTTTGTGAAATTAAAATCTGCTGAAGCTTTTCGCGACTCTCAGCTGCTTTGGCGAGATCCTCTAAAGAAACACGCACCGGAGCTGGAGCCTCGCCCTGCACAGAACGACGAAAAGACTCGCGGCTGATCAACACTGGTTGTTCACGTTGAGGTGTTTCGAAAGCAGGAGTTTTTGGAAATTCTTTTTTAGCAAACTGCGTTCGTTCTAACTGAGTATCATGAAAAGTAATATTCTCAAAAGCAGGAACTGGCGTGGGTTCAATCTGTGTTTGTGCTCCTTGAGCTTTTTTCTCCTGGTCACTTAACCACGGCGCTGTCTCTAAAGTGCTACGGATAGCCGCAGCAACAGCACGGAACACCAATGAGGGTTCATGAAATTTAACCTGTGATTTTGTAGGATGAATATTGACGTCAATAAATTCTGGGTCTGTTTCAACCCAAACCGCTGCGATCGGAAACTCACCATGCATGAGAGTATTGCGATAAGCTTCGATGACAGCAGCTTGCATGCTGCGATCCTGAATCCAACGATTTTGCGCAAACAACCAAATGTTTTTTCCAGTTTTTGCGACATTGTGAGGATCTGCAAACACGGCAAAAGCATGAATATTCTCTCGAGTCGCCTCACCAAAATAAAGGGGCTTCACTTCCAGAATTTGCTCGGCCCGCTCCACGCGAGATTTTGCTGCCGGCCAAAAGAATAACATTTTATTATTTTCAGTAACGCGAAATTCAACTTGATAATGAGCCATCGCCAGGGCTTTTAAGGTGTTACGAATAGCACCATGCTCAGCCATTTCTGATTTCATAAATTTAAGTCGCGCTGGAACATTCTCGAAAAGTTTTTCAACCCAAATCGTCGTACCCGTAGCTCCACCCACTGGATTGAGTTCAGACTTTTGCCCAAACTCCGACACCAATTGATAAGCTTGCTCTTGATCTTTTTGTTTAGAAACAATGGTCAAACGGCTCACCGCCGAAATACTGGCCAGAGCTTCACCACGAAAGCCAAAAGTATTCAGGCGCCAAATGTCTTCTGACTTAGAAATTTTAGAAGTCGCAAATCGCAACAGAGCTTTGGGCAAATCCTCAGGACCCATCCCAACTCCGTTATCAGAAATTTTGCACTGACGACCACCAAGCGAATACTCAACATCCACACGCGTAGCACCAGCATCAATCGAATTTTCAATCAATTCTTTGATCAAATGAGAAGGTCGTTCAACAACTTCCCCGGCCGCAATTTGGTCTACAACATCAGGATCTAAAACTTGAATTGCCATGGCCAAAACTAGCAGCTCACACCCACCGGAGCAAACCTTGCCTATCCGCACCATACTGAACTTTTCCCTACCCACAACTCTACTCCAGCGCCTCCCACACACCTCCCACAGCGCCACTTCCAGGGCTGCCGCCACCAACTAAAAGGCACTACGCTGCAAAACCACTCCCTAGGGGGAATTGACAGCGAGGGGGCCGGTGAAGCCATTGGAGTCTTTTCCCTCTAAAGAGGAGCTCCCGGCCCGCAACGAAGAGGTGCCACTCCCTGCGAAATTGGAACGAATCCTCTGCAGTCCCCCTGCACCCAAGACCTCTCTATTTGGGCGCACATCCGCCAAGCGTGATGCGTTCGCCATAAAGACTGAATGATATTTACAGAGGCAGGGCCCCCATATAGTCCTCTGTGGCTGGGACGCACCCATCCATGGGTTAGCCAGCATCGCCCTTACGG
>JBKHVM010000016.1:0-43912 GCA_046570065.1 Bdellovibrionia bacterium | reverse complement strand
TACAGTGAACTGAAGAGAGAATTGGCAAAGAAATACCCAAACGATATTGATTCCTATATTGAAGAAAAAACAGCATTTATCATCGCTATTCTAAAAAAGTATCAAGTTGACGAAGTTGGGTTGGCTCAAATTAAAAAAGCTAATCAAAAGCCCACTGGCGGAAAGTGACATTTTCATTGAAAAATGTCACTTTTGTCCATCATACACAGAGGAGGCTTGTGGGTAAGAAAATTATAATGGACAAACTGCACATTTCTTCGAAAAAATGTGATATTTCACCCAGGGGCTTTTTCAGGATTTAATATTAATATGAAGCCCAATGAAGCTCACCCAGCCCTACCTATTTAAAATCATTAAGATAAATTTTTAGAAATACCTCCACCAATTAATAGACGAACCGCTCGGTTTGAGAGGTTCATAAATATCCAATTTATTTCAACTGTATTTTTATGAATTGTGTTCGCTCATCCATTGGGTAGGTCAGATGGTGGTGAGATTCGAACCGCCTAGCTATGAATTACTGAGAATTACTTACTGCAAATTGATTTATATAGACTTGGGTATTGTAAGTGGCCTCAACTGAGTAAAATGTAAGATCATCATAACAAGAGCCATATTCTGTATTCTTAATTAGGCGAACTTTTATACCATAGATATTTTCTTTATATGTTGCCCTGGGATCTAAAGTCGAAGAGGTAAGAATGACATCGTTGTTCCTATTTGCGTAATTGGCCAGTTTGATTTCGCAAGTACGATATTCCCAACATTCAATTGTTCCGCTGCTAATAAACTCATCAATGGCTTGTCGAGTTTGGTGATGAGTCGTTGCCACCACCTGAGCGAAAATCCTTTGAGCAACGACGAACCAATGCCTTGCGAGCAATAGAGAATCAGCTTGCCTATGTTTGGTTGGTCGATGAAATGCCTGTATCAATGGCCCATGTTAGCCGCCCAACTAAAAATGGAATTTCTATAGGTGCAGTTTATACGCCAATGAACTTGAGAAAAAGAGGCTACGCTTCGGCAGTAGTAGCTCATTTGAGTCAGAAGATGCTTAATTCTGGTAACAAGTTTTGTGTTCTTTACACAGATTCATCAAACCCCACATCAAACAAAATATATCAGAACGTTGGGTATCAAGTGGTTGCTGAGTCAAAGCACTTTTTGTTCGAGGATTGAAATGCATAACCCTCGACTATTCAAATCAGCCCACACGAATGAAACATTCTACTACGTTCGTCCCTGTTAAGAAGGTAAACCATTGGTCTCCTATTTACTGCTCTATCCAAAGAGTCGGTGATGAAATTGTAATCATCGGCCATCTTTCACGATTGAGTCCACTTTGGTAGTCATTTGCAAGTTCTCAAGTATTCGTGATTTTTCATAGTCCACGTTCTTACATTCACACCCAATTGATATTCCGATAGTGCTGTGCCTATTTGGAATTATTCAACAGCTCTTGTAACGTGGAGGCCTTAGTCGATAGAGGATCACGATGGTATTGTTGAGTGTCTTGAAGAACTGACCGCTCATGCTGAAAGTCATTGACCGAGATAAAAGCATTTTGAGGGCTAATGTCAAAAATAGCACATTGTCTTTAGTGCGACCATCGTCTTGATTCCGAGAAGAAGTCCCATCAAATACTTACAAAACAGGTGACCTTTTTCAAAAGAACTATATTTATGATGACTGTGAGAAATCTGAGAATATTCGTGATCAATTCTAAAATTAGTTGTTTGGAAGATGGTTCTGTGTTGCGATTACGTTAGATTTATACACAAAGGAGTTTATGTGAGATTGCTTACAATGCTATTAATTTTTACTTCAATGAGCATTGCGCAAGCAGAGAACAAGATAAAAATGTATTTTACTAATGAGGAATTGGTAAAAATTATCCAAATTTACTCTAAAGCTTCTGGTCAAAAATTCATTGTTGATCCTGGTGTTCGCGGAAAAGTCTCCATCTTTGTTCAAGAGCCAGTTTCGATCGAAGAAGGTTTTAATCACCTGTCATCAGCATTGGCTCTTAATGGATATGCAATTAGCAAACAGGGCGACACTATGGTAGTTAAAGCCTCGAGAAACATCCAAAGAGACTTGATTGAAGTCAGCACTGAGCGCCCAGCAATTAAACCAGAAAGAATGTATACTTGGGTTTACAATGTTAAGCACATGACTCCAGGTGCAATTTCTAGTGATTTGCGAAATTTAATGAGTCGTGATGGCGAAATAGCTGTTAGTTCTAGTACAAATCATTTTATTTTTACTGATTGGGTTACTAACTTAAATCGTATTGCTGACTTGCTTAAAGAAATAGATAAGCCATTAGATGCCTCTACAGTTAAGCTAATTGAGGCTTCAAAAAAAGAAAAGAGTGATCGTAAGAAATCTCAAATGGACTTAAAACTAAAAACTGAAGATTAATCCTTTTAACGTTTTTCTTAGTTTTTAAAGGGGAGGTAAGTAAGCCTCCTTTTTTCATATTCTTTGGTGACCAATAGATCATATAATTAAATTCCATCCATAAAGGTCTTTTCTATTTCTTGCAGATTCATTCTCTGAGACACTCAAAAAAAGGGGGTGCTTATGGCCCATACACAAGTAATTTTTGTAAACTTGCCAGTTCTTGATCTTGCTAAATCAGAAGCTTTTTATAGAGCCATCGGGTTTGAAAAAAATGAGCAGTTTAGTGATGACACTGCAATTTGTATGACTCTTTCTAATGCTATTGGTGTTATGCTTTTGACTCATCCAAAGTGGCAATCGTTTACAACTAAAAGTATACCTAATTCACAATTATCTGCACAGACACTCCTTGCAATCAGTCGCCCCTCTCGCGACTCAGTAAATGCGATGGTTGAAGCGGGTAAAGCTTCAGGCGGAAAGGCAGATCCCAACCCCACACAAGATTTTGGTTTTATGTATGGCCGCAGTCTAGAAGATCCAGATGGACATATTTGGGAGCCGTTTTGGATGGATGAAAATGTTGGTTAGCTAATTTATAAAAGGGACAATCTCCAAGGATTATCCCTTTTCGTAAGGTTCAAATTTAAATTTAAAATACCCAGCCGGCAGTCCATTCGAGAGCAAGTCCTACACTGCCAGGATAGGCATTGTACTCCTCACCATTGAGTTCTGCTTTAAGATCTCCGATTGGAAAAGAAGGTCCTCCGCCGAGGAGCATGTTGAATCCACCTGGCCAAAACCAACCGTAACCAACAACGCCAGCGGCAACGATGCCAGATACAGTAGCTTTATCATTATTGGATTCTGCAGTGGCAGATGCAAAAGCAACCTGCGGTGAAAGATATAAACCATCGGTAAATATACCATTTTTATGCCATATAGCTCGGGCCCCAAAAGAACTTCCACGTACTGAAATATCATCAGTTGATAATTCATCATCAAAGTCAAACCTATAAGTAGAAAAAGTAGGACCGGCAGTCCAATGGCTATTGATTGGAAAGTCGGCTTCGACTGTAAGAGAGCCAATTAAAAGCCCGAGGGGAGACGTGCGAACGTTAACGGTACTTGCCATAGAAATAGTGGGCAATATCAAAAAAACTGCAGTAAAAATAGATTTTAAAAACTTCATTGGATACTCACTTTCTTTTTGAGAATTGTTATTGAGCAATTTGACAATGTCATCTTCAAAGCGTGTCTTTTTCAAAGAATTTGTTTTCAGTTTTGAAACACTAATCTTTGTGTTGAGTTTACTTTAAGTCTAGTTATTATTGGCTGCAAATACCTTTCTATTGGCCTAAAACAGGAGATTAATGATGCCTCATGTGCGTATGCGGGGACTGGCAGAAGAAATAGTAATTCAAATTAGCAATCAAGCAGAGGAACTTGCTAAAATTGTGGGCACTGATGCTGCGAACTTTACTTTTGAAAGCATTCACACCTCTTTTTATGAAAAAGGAAGGCTGGTAGATAGCACGCCATTCGTTGAGGTGTTGTGGTTTCCTAGGGATCAGGAAAAGAAAAATTCAGTAGCACAGTTGATTACGAATTTAATTAATAAAACCTACAAGTTTGAATACGTAACTGTTGTGTTTTTTGATCTTGATCCGAACAATTATTTTGAGAATGGCAGCCATTTCTAGGCAAATCATTTTGCAGAGGCTGAGAAATAAATTAAAATTTGCTGTTAGATTGTTGTTAGTAAAATAAATTCTTTAGGTTGAAACCTACGATTATTTAGAAGGAAGAGACATGAATATATCTTGGCCATGGATCATGCTGGTTTGTGCTGGACTGCTCGAAGTATGCTGGGCGGTTGGTCTTAAATACACCGAGGGCTTTACTAAGCTCTATCCAAGTATTTTTACTTTGGTCACATTAGCGGCAAGTATGTTTCTGTTAGCAAAAGCTAGTAATGAATTACCAATTGGTACGGCCTATGCTGTGTGGGTTGGAATCGGTGCGCTTGGTGCAGCTATTTTAGGTATTTATCTCTTTCAAGAGCCAGTAAACCCTTTACGTGTTCTTTTTTTGGTGCTTCTCTTGGTTTCTATAATTGGACTTAAAGTTACGGCCTAATCAACGGAGCCAGAAAGTTCTGGCTCCCACAATGTTTTCCCAATATTTTTATTTAATCCATTCCCACAAACTAATATCTGGATCGTGATCTTGTTCAAAAATTTGCGGTTCTGTTCTTGGGTAACGCTGCTCTAACTTATAGTGCCCATAACTTGAATCAGTTTCTCCCGGAAAGAATATATTCATAGTCCATCTGCCTTTTGCATTTGTGAAGACCATTTGATCCCACTCGCGGCGAATAGCTAAGCCATCTGGCTGTTGGAATTCGTAATAAGTCTCGATATCAAGAGTACCAGAAAATTGAATGTTTTTACCATCGTAGGTGCCCTTACCTTTAAAACGCAACCAATATTGATCTCCATTGTCGACACCCTGTTCGCTATAGTCGAATTCAACAATTCCATTTTTTACATATATCGGAAAATCAAATCCTGAGCGCGCAATAGCTCGGCTAAAATAGACCATCCGGAGGGTATAAACTTCTTTTGTAGTGTTGCGAATTTCAACATCAATGCCATTGGTTTTTTTGCCATCAACAATCACATTCATGGGTGCCTTTTTGGATTCAAGCTCTGGAGTCGCTAGCACTTCGATTCTGGTGTCAGACCATGATTTGATTTTGAGTTTCTGTTCGCTCCAAAGAACATAAGAACTTTTTTGTTGAGCTCCAAATCCGACACCGTGGATGGTGATCGTATCGCCTGTCTTTGCATCAGTTGGCAAAATGTAATCAATAAAAGCTCCAGTTGAGGCTACAAACTTTAAAGGCAGCTCTTGAGAGCCATTCATCACGAGCATCACATAGTGCCAATTTTTACCGCGAGGTGAAGTGAAATTTATTTTTTCTGGGATCTGAGAATATTCTTTACGGCTCTTTTCTATCATTTTCCCTTCGGGTGTGGCGGCATAAAACACAACTTTGTATCTATCACCACTCGCGCGGAATTTGATTTCTAGGGAGTCCTCTTTTGGACAGTTAGGATTGCATAAAGCTAAAGGCACAATGATACGTACAGCTTTGGTGGTAAGTGGCGCTAGTGCTTCGAGCTCTAAGAGACTATTTCCCTCGGTAACGGTGTCAAGGTGGGGAATTGCTTCTTTGAATAGATCTTCCGCGAGGGTATTTGTTTTGAGCTGTAAATCAATTTTATGAAACTGTAACTCACGAGTTTGTTTAAAAGCTCTTTCTTCTGCAAAGTCATAGTAAATTTCAGAAAGTCTTTTGTTAAAGACATTCTGAAAAGCTGTATTCATACCACTACGGTAAGCAGATAAAAAATCATCTTGAGTGTTATTTTTATTCAATCCCCGTGCACTCATGGCTAACTGCTCAAAGAGTTGATGGGTGTAAGCAAAGGAACCTCCTCCATATTTCTTTGCCACAAAGGCAAAAAAACTTTGTTTGCGATAGATGTCAGCTTTGGGCTCATCTACAGAGCTGTCCAAGTACATATGTTCGCCATCACGGAGATCTCTCACGCTTATCATATTCGAAGTTAAGCTTGCCATATCTTGTACTGTTTGGCCGATAGTGGTTGCAGTTCCCTCAAAGTATGCCTTTAAAGTATGAATATTGTTTTCTAATTTCATTCGAATATCATACCCATATTGAACGGCATGAAAGAGTTCGTGTGAGATGATATTCTCTAAAGAAATACTATATTTTTGATTGAGGTCGAGATATTGATCGTAAGATATATACATTTGGCCTAAAGCCAACATTTCATGTTCAGTTGCGTTTTGCACATAAGCATTTTGATTATCAACGGGGTTTGCTGAATAAAAGGAGCCACCATCAATAACATGTAAAACTCGGCGAGGTGATTCATTAGCGTTAGCAACCCAGAGTCGTGGTGAGCGTAGACCAAGGCTTTGGAGTTTTTCACAGGCGTCTTTAGCAGAAGGCAAGATACGATCTTCAACATCTGCCGCTGAGGTGCTATTGTGAACAATAGCTTGCCATTCGCAGGTTTGCCACTCCATTTCAGTGAGCCATCCTAGAGGGCTGATTTTTTGAGTTGAAATAAAGTGCCGAACTCCTGGGTGGGTTACTAAACCTACTTTCCAGCCTGCAATGACTTTGGGCAGGGTAAGTGAGTAGCTTGTCAGGTCATCTGATAATTCACCCCAAGCAGGCACAAGCTGTCCAGTGCTTAGGCGTACTTTCGCATAGATATTTTCTGGTGAGCCTTTTAAAGATGTAATTGGAATATTAACGGTAATACTTTTATTTGCACTCACTTCAGCATTATTATTCAGTTTGATTTCAAATGATTTCGCAACGGGAGTTTCACCCTTTTCAAGAATCTCTTTGTCGAGAATTTTTGATATTTGTATTTCAGTAGCAGCTACAGGACTCCCCGCGGGGACCTGAATTTTTTCTCCACTGGGCCCACTTACTTCGTAGGCAGGGTAGACCTTTTCGCTCGGTTTGTTGTTTGCTGGAGAACTCGAGCTTCCGCCACCAGCGGGCGAGCAGGCGCTTAACCCCCAACTCAAAACAACTATGAGAGTTAGAGCTGAAATTCTAGATAGAGTTTTCTTCATGGTCGGCCCCCCGCAATCCCTTTGGTTTAGGGCCTTTGAAGCGAGCAGGCAAATGATAAATGAACTCAAAAAATGACCGAGACAAATTGCCACGCCTCTGAGGCAAAAATTACTAAAAAATAGCTGATAGTTTTAGTCTTCCTGCGTGGTCAGCTTTAAGTTAATTTTATCCAGCAAACGAATGAGTTCTAAGGCCTCTTTTTCATTGGCAGGATCAGCATCAAAGAATTGCAGAATCTTATGGGGGATATCTTTTGCGGCTTCTTCTAACTTTTTGCCTTTGGTAGTTAGGATAATGATTTTTTTGCGTTTATCTTTTTCATCAGCACGCACCTTGACCATATTAAGCTCACCGAGCTTTTCAATAGTAGTTGCTAAGAAGCCCTTATCAATCTTTGTTGCCTCAGAAAGAGACCCCATTGTGACTTCATCTTGCTCCCAAAGAGCCATCATCACCACATATTGGGGGTAGGTAATACCCAAAGGTTTTAAAAAAGGTCGGTAAACCCTCGTAATTCCATTAGAAGCCATATACAGGCGATGGCAGATTTGGTTCTTTAGTTTTAATTGCTCGTATCCCATACTGATATAATAGTTTATATACAAACTAATTGCAAGATCCCCGAAAATCAAATATACTTTGTATACAAACTAAAAAAAGGGAGGCTTTTATGGCTCAATTGGCAAAAAGACTATACGAAACAACTTCTGTATCAACAGGAGGTAGAGATGGTCATACGCGTTCATTGGACGGAAACTTTAAAGCAGAGCTTTCAACGCCAAAAGAGCTCGGCGGACCTGGTGGGGCAGGAACAAATCCTGAGCAACTCTTTGCAAGTGGTTACTCGGCATGCTTCCTAAATGCAGTCAAATATATCTGCTTTCAAGAGAAAGTTGCTTTTGATGCTAACGCAAGTTCAGCAAAAGCAAAAGTTGCTATTGGCCCAGCTGAAGTGGGATTTGGTTTGCAGGTTGAACTCACAATTGAGTTGCCAAATTTAGACCAAGAAAAAGCTGAAGAAATTGTCAAAAAAGCCCATGCGACTTGCCCTTATTCAAATGCAATTCGTGGCAATGTTGATGTCAGCATTGCGGTCGTTGGTAAGTAGTATGGAAAACTCTCAGTTAAGTTTGATACAAAAAATACTAAAAATATTTTTGGGCTTAAACTTGCTCTTTGCTGGCCTAGGTCATTTAACCTGGGCCCGTCAGGAATTTTTAGCACAGGTCCCAACTTGGTTGCCAATGGATGGAGATCTCGTTGTTGTATTATCAGGTGTTGTCGAAATTGTTTTAGGCCTTCTGTTAATTCTCATGAAGAAACAGATACGCAATTTAGGAATAGTAGTAGCCCTATTTTTTGTGGCTATTTTTCCAGGCAACATCTCACAATACGTTAATGGGATCGATGCGTTTGGTTTAGATACCGATCGTGCTAGATTCATCCGACTCTTTTTTCAACCAGTACTAGTTGTATGGGCCTTGTGGAGTTGTGGATTCTGGAGTTTAAAGAAAAAGAATCACTAAAGTTCTTCTGCAAAAACTTTTTCGGTGATTTTCCAAAACTGTTCTTGCTTTCGTGCAATTACAAAGGAAGGAAGCCGAAAAAGTTTTTGAAACCTGATGACCTCTTGGGGGGTCGTCAGTTCTGTCGTAAGCTCTGGGCGCTTTAAGTGAGAACGCAAAAAATTAATACTAAATTTTTTTATCGCAGTGGAGTTATTAAAAAAATGAACTTCACTGAGATATTTTCCATCCCAATCGTAATAACGAATTTCTAAATAAGGATTATTGTTTTTATCCTGCTTCTCCGAAAAAGTGATTCGCTCGGGTGTTAGAATATGCGCATTTTTGGAGAGCTTTGCTTGCTTTAATTTAGAGTCAGCATCAATAAGCACAGCCATGCACTTTTCACAGGCCTTGGCAGTGATGTCATTTTCACATCCACAGCTATGACAAATTTTTAAACGGAACCTATAACCACAAGGCGTGAATTTAAGAGTCTTGGGATCCTGAACACTGCCCCTACATTTACGACCAAAATGCTCTAGTAGCTCTCCATCCTCAGTGGCATATCCCCAAAAATCATTTTCAAAACCGCACTTAGGGCATTCCACTCTCACAGGTACAGTATCTTTTTTAGGCTTCTTGTCTTGTATCTCGGGGGCAAAAATATCATGGCTCATCCCCGTGTAATCCAAGATATAACAGTCTTTTTTGCTTTCAGCCAAGCGTAGTCCTCGACCGATAATCTGTTGGTAAAGACTGTTGGATTCCGTAGGTCTAAGGATTGCAATAACATCGACATGGGGGGCATCAAAGCCAGTAGTCAATACAGAAACATTTACGAGGTACTTGAATTTCTTATTTTTAAAATCATTAACAATGGCATTGCGTTCTTTGATGTCGGTGTCACCTAAAACCACTCGTGCTTGCCCCTCTGGCAAGTATGTCATGATTTCCTCGGCGTGAGAGACAGTACTGCTAAAAATCATCACTCCTTGGCGCTGAAACTTTTCAGTGATGTCGACAATGTTTTTTATAATTAATGGAGTCAGGCGTTTTTGTGACTTTAAAAGCTCTTCAATCTGACCTGTAGTGTACCATTTGCCTTTTTCTGTGATTTCAGAAAAGTCATAACACGTTACTGGAATATCTACTTTTACTGGAGGCGTTAAGAATTTATTGCGAATCATGTAGCTGAGTGGAAGCTCAAAGAGGCATTGCTTAAAAAAACGTGGTTGCTCTGTCTTTAATTCACCGTTAGGCGCTCGCTCGTAAATCCAGCCCATCCCCAAACGGTAAGGAGTGGCTGTAAGCCCTAAAACACAGAGCCTTGGATTTAATTCCTTGAGCTTACGAATCACATCTTGATATTGCGTGGAGCCTTCCTCAGCAACACGATGACATTCATCGATGATCAAAATTGAGAAGTCAGAAAAGAAATCATCTGGAGCTCTAGCTACAGATTGCACGCTGCCAAAGATAGCTTTCTGGTTAAAATCTTTTTGCCCCAAGCTTGCAGAAAAGATGCCGGCTTCTAAGCCATAACTTTCGTATTTTTGATGGTTTTGTTCTACCAACTCTTTGACATGGGCTAGGACAAGAACTCGTCCTTTGGCAATTCGTGCTAATTCGGCGATGACTAAACTTTTTCCGGCGCCTGTGGGTAAAACTATCATGGCGGGTTCAGTGCTGTTCTTAAAGTAGTTTACAGCACTTGCGACCGCTTGTTTTTGATAGTCACGTAACTGGTACATGACTATCTTTTACCATGAGACTTCCGCTTGTGTAGGTTTTTCTTTGCTGCAGGAGCTTGGCCAGAAGCAGATTTGCCTGAATAGCTTTTTCCTGCTTGAGAAGAAGATCCTGATTTTTGATTTGATTGGGGTCGTCTTGAAGGTTGACCACGGCGAGCACGCTGAGGCTTTTCTCTTGTTCCCTCGATAAGAGCTTTTGCTTTGCCAGGGCTCATCACTTTGGCAGCTGCAGCTTCTTCAGAGTGATAAGGATGATCCGTATTCACTTCAATTTTTTGACGAGTCGTCTTTTCGATATGGAATAAAAAGGATTTCTCTTCAGCTGTACAGAAAGAGATAGACTCTCCATCGGTACCAGCTCTTGCAGTACGACCAATGCGATGAACATAATCTTCTGGGACGTGAGGTAGATCGTAATTAATAACGTGGGTTATGCCCTCAACATCAATACCGCGCGAGGCAATATCTGTTGCTACGAGCACACGAATTTTATCTTTGTTAAAATCTTCGAGAGCTCTTTGTCGTGTATTTTGAGATTTGTTGCCATGAATCGCAGCAGCTGTGATCTTTTGCGAGTGGAGTTTGTCGACAACTTTATCTGCCAGGTGCTTCATAGAAACAAACACCAACACTTTGTACAGGTTATTGTTGGCTAAAAGATGCACTAGGAGTTGAGGCTTATCTTTCTTCGCAACAAATAAAACCGATTGCTTAATGCGCTCAACAGTGGTCGCAGGCGGAGTTACTTCAATTCTTTGTGGTTGATTTAAAAACGAGTTGGCAAGAGTGCTAACCTCTGGAGGCATTGTTGCAGAAAAAAACAAATTATGACGGCTCTTAGGCAGAAGAGGCAAAACTCTTTTTACATCTGGTAAAAAGCCCATATCGAGCATGCGGTCTGCTTCATCAAGAACGAAGATGCCAACCTTGTCTAATTTGAGTTGTTTTTGGGAAATCAAATCTAAGAGTCTTCCTGGAGTAGCGACAAGAATGTCGATACCCGTATTGAGATCTCTGATCTGATTTCCTTGGCCGACACCGCCAAAGATCGCTGCGTACTTAAGATTTAAATATTTTCCGTATGTTTCAAGATTTTTAAATATCTGAACAGCTAATTCACGAGTGGGTGTAAGAATCAAAGCACGGGGAGACTTGGGTTCGCGCTTAAGAGCTAAATTTGCAAGGCTATTTAAAACGGGCAAACAGAAAGCCGCCGTTTTGCCAGTTCCTGTTTGTGCAATTCCTAAAAGGTCATGACCTTCTAGAAGCACCGGAATGGCTTGTGCTTGAATGGGAGTTGGTGTGACATAACCAGCTTCTTCTAGTGCTTTTTGAATTCCTGAGCGAAGTTTGAAAGATTGAAATGAAGGATTGGGAGTTTGTGCAGTATCAGACATGGGTACCAAATTTCTTAAAAAGAGTTCTCGCAGGGTCATACCATAAAAAAATTACTTAGGCATGATATAACTCAGGGCTTGAAAGAATTGCGTAGTTTTAATCAATTAGAAAGCACCTAACACAAAGGCTGATCTAGTTTTGCAGGTCTTTAGTGGGAGTTTTAGAGATTTTTGACCATAGAAGCGGTCTCATGGGTCTAAAATGAGAGTTATTCTACTCTCATTTTTTATAAAGGTGCTTATGATTCAAAAACAACTCCTTTTGTTTTTTACCTTTCTTGTTGTCTTGGGTTGCGGTGCTCCCAAAGTAGAAAAGAAGACTAACACTTCACCTTCTGATGGCAGTGAGATCACAAATCCTCCACAAACCAACGAACCACCTGAAGCTTCACCATTGCCTGAGCAGCCTCCCGAAGAAAGCGAGCCATTGCCGCAGCCAGAGCTTCCGCCTGAAGGAAGTAACCCGCCAGCACCGACTGAACCACCCAATCCTACGCCGACACCGACAAGGCTTCCACAAGTTGTGATCACGGAGCCTTTGTCTAAGGATGTTCTAAACAATAAAAATGAGTTTAAAATTTTGGGCCAGTGTCAGACAGGCGCAACTGTTATATTGACGGGGGATAGTAGCGAACAGGTTGAGTGTTTTGGTCAGACTTTTTCGTTTACAATAGCCGCAACACAGAGCAAGCAGCATCAATTTCAGATTGTGCAGCAAACCTCATCTATAGACACTTCTGACGTAGTGAATTTAAAGTGGACTACTGATTTTGTAGCCCCCGATAAAGTAAAAATTCTTCAGCCATCATCTTCATCAGTTATCTCTAATGATGCATCCTTGCGTATTGAAGGTGAGTGTGAAGAGAGTGCTAAGATAGAACTAACTGGGCCGCAAACTCTAAGTTCTGTTTGTTCAAGTCAAAAGTTTAATTTCAATTTGGTTCCAACATCTGATGGTAGCTATGATATCTTAATCAAACAAGTCGATGCAGCAGGAAATGTCTCAGCACCTACTACATTGAGTTGGACTCGGGACACAGTGAAGCCAGTGATCACCTTGCTTCAAGCCCCTCCACTTTTGAATTTTAAAAATAAAGGCACTTTTGAATTTGCAGTAGACGAGGCCCAAGTTCAAGTGCAGTGTTTGCTCAATGGACAGATTTTAAATCCATGTGTAAGTCCATTATCTCTCAAGGATCTAAAAAATGGTGATTATGTACTCGAAATTGAAGCCACAGATAGTGTAGGTAACAAAAGTCAGACTCTTTTTTATCGCTGGCAACAGATATTTTACAATACAGTTGCACTCTATCACTTAAATGATACTGATACGACAAGAGACTTTAGCTTCTACACTTCGCAAGCAAATCTTAAAAACAATTTAGAAGTTTTAGGGGCACCATCGTTCAATCTATCAGGCAAGTTCCCCAGTTCAAAACCTTACTCGGTAAGTTTTGGCATTGATAATATTTTGCAAACACCAGACCACAGCCTATTTTCAACATTAGACACAACCATTTCAATCGAAGGTTTCTTCAGAATTTCAGCAAGTCCTGGCGCTGAGGGAGATTATTATACTCTAATTTCAAAAACTGGCTTAGCTGGAGACCACGGATGGAGTCTTAGACTCAAGCGGACTAAAGGCAACGCTAAACATGTGATTGAGTTTGTCTGTAGCTCTGATGGAAAAATTCTTGATATTGCTGCGGCTTCGAGCTCGCTCACTGTGCAAAACAACACTTGGTATTTTTACGGGATCACTTGGCAGCAAGGAGAGGCAAAGTTTTATTTTGGTGCTAGTTCAGCAGGACTGATAAATACCGTAGGGACGATAGATCCCAAATTAAAACTTAATAATTCTGCTGCTCCAATGCGATTAGGTTCAGAGGCAACTACTGGCCAAGGCCAAGCAAAATGGCTCTTGGGTTCTTTGGATGAGATTAAAGTTTCACAAATTGTGAGAGTTCCAACTTTGCCTAAGAGTGAGTTTGTGGCTGACTAAGCAAAAGTTAAGCAGAGAGTCACTTGTCCTTTTAGGCCGGACTTAAAATGAGTGACTCCGGGAGCTTCGTCGGGCAGTAAACCACCGACATCAAACTTTGTGGCACCTCTTAATTTGGCAACCTGTAAAGCTTGCCATAAAAGTAAATAGTGAGCGTTGCTCTTTCTTCCTTCATGGGTGTTCCATCCAACTCTGTACGCCGCCGTTGTTCCCTGAAAAACAATGGCCACTCCAGCAATGGGTTGGTGTTCTTGCTGCGCCCACAGAAGCACAAAATCATCAGTCATGTTCAATTCATTAAATTCGGTTCTTAAAAACTTGCTGGAAGGTCCTAAAAATCTTTTCTTTCTTTTGTATAGTTCGTAATAGTTCAGAAACACTTCAAAATCTTTAAGAGAAGTCTGAGTTACAAGTTTTAAGTTTTGCTTTTCAGCCTTATTCAAACAATTGCGCCACTTTTGATCTAGATTCTTTCGCAGTACATCTACTGGAAGTGTTAAGTCTATCCATGAAGTTAAAAAGAATTCCTTTTTTAATTTAAATCCTAGCTTTGTAATTGTTTTAGCGATCTCATCATTTTCTGTGATCTCAGGGCTCAGTTCTGGCATCCAGCGCAGGCGCTGAAGGGCCTTCTTAGGAAACTCCTCACGAAAGGCTTTAGCAAATTCGATGAGAAGCTGTGAAGTTGGCTCTACAAACCAAAGGGGACCGCGCTTGAGATTAATCACCTCGATGGGGCCTAAACGAATCATTTGCACACACATCATTCCCACAGCTTTGCCATCATGAATAATGAGACCCAGTTTGGACATCAGATAGTCATTTTTAAAAGATGCTTGAGCATAGGCCCAATTCTGCATCCAGTTCGCAGTTTTTGCGCGCGAATAGAAATCTCGCCATTCTTTTAGGGTTTTTGGTGACCAATCAAATTGCATGCTTTGATATTAACATGGAGTTCTTTGCAAAAAGAGATTGGCAAGAAACTACTAGTCCAAAGTTGATAATAACATAGTCTTAAAGGTTGAATTCAATTAGGATGATGGCTCCACGTTAGGCCAGACAGAGGCTGATTTTAAGATAGAGGCGTAAGTGACCTTTGAAATCGAGCGCATTTTGCATGCAGGCTATATTTTTAGAACTTCTAAAGCCCAAGTTCTGTTTGATCCTATTTTTGAAGAGCCGTTTAGTTTTAATTGTTATTCTTTTCCAAAAGTAGAATACAAATATGAGCAAATTCAAAAAGCAAAGTTCGATGCTATTTTTATATCTCATATTCATGACGATCATTTTTCATTGGAAAGCCTTAATCTTCTCAAACGGCAAACTCCAATTTATATTTATTGTTTAGAACAAAAGTGTGTCTTTCTCCTTCAGGAGCTGGGTTTTGAAAATATCAAACAAGTACGCATTGGAGAAAGTCTACATATAGAAGATATTACAGTAACGGTTCTTGAGGCCCTTGATCGGGATGTAGACTCTGTATTTCATATTTCGTCACAAAATATAAACATCCTGCACGTTGTAGATTCATGGTTGAGCCAAAGCACCTTAGATTATGCAAAAAAGATAAAGTGGGATGTGATTTTATGGCCGTTTCAGGTGATGAGAGAAATTGAAGCACTATCCCCGTCAATAGATAAGCAGCAAAATACAGAGTATCCCATTGAGTTATTGAATATGCTGCTGTCTCTGAATTTTAACACTATTGTGCCAAGCTCTTGCCAGTTTAAATTTGAACCATGGTCCTATCTCAACCAAATATACTTTCCAATATCTTACCAAGAATTTAAGGATTTGATTCGGCAATATCGAAAGCATACTGAGATTGTGCGCCTTGATCCGGGGCAAAGTATTTTTTGGCAACTCGATGGACTGACGAAGCGATCACCATCTACTTTAGTTTATGCTGTAGAAAAAAATGTCGACTATGAGTTTAAACCCAATGTCAAAGTTCCTGAGCTGAGGCATATAGTTCAGAACTTTGAAAGTTTATCTGCTCTAAAAGTCGAGCAGCTCAATTATTTTCTGAAAAATGAGCTTTTACAACAGCTACAAGATCTTCTTAACGAGGGTCCTATTTTTAAAGCGCCTACAATTTGGCAGTTAGATATTGTTTGGAACGAAAGCAATACTGAGACACTTTTTTTTGAATTTTTGATTGATAGAGTTCAACAAGTAAATGAGCTCAGGTCTCCTGCAGCTTGGCATACCGAGATTCTAGCATTAAAAATGTGGAATGCTCTATATCTAGGAGAGTCGTTAAGTTCCCTGTATTTGAGAGTCAACAATGATTCGAAAAGACAAAATGATGAACTTGATGCCCTACAAGATCCCCTTTTAGGAGTTCTATTTAACTCTGTAACTCTTAGCTACCAAGAGCGACAGTTGCAGCGCTTGCGTGACAAAAAGTCTCCTGTGAGGCCATAGATTTGTAACAAACTAATAGGTGATTTTATGTATTTCTTAATTGTATAAAATTGTGGATAGTTAGGTGTAAAAGTCATAAGATTAGTATCAAAAAAAAGGAATGGTAAATTATGGAAACACCCAATCATTGCCCTAAATGCCAATCGGAGAATATTTATCAAGATATGTCTCTCTGGATTTGTCCTGAATGTGGACATGAGTGGGATCCTGCGATTCAAGTTGCATCAGATGAAGTTTTAGGAAGTGAAGTTATTAAAGATGCTTTTGGCAATGAGCTCAAGGATGGAGATTCTGTTACTGTGATCAAAGAGTTAAGAATCAAAGGATCTTCATCAGCTGTTAAGGTTGGAACTAAAGTAAAGAATATTCGTCTAACTGATGGTGGAGATGGTCATAATATTGCCTGCAAAATTGACGGATTAGGTTCTATTAATCTTAAGTCAGAGTTTGTAAAAAAGGCATAGAATGTGGTTTTTTAAGAAGAAGACATCAGAGCCCGTATTTCATTTAAAGAGAGATTCAATTAAAATAAGAATGGAAGCAATTGGTGGGCAGGGAGCTCACTCTGCAGGTCGTCTTCTCGCCCACACAGCCGTTCTGGAGCATCAGTTTTCTGCAAATCACTACTCTAGTTTTGGCTCTGAGAAGCGCGGCACCCCTGTTCACTCTTTTGTGCGTGTTTCAACTTCAGGGCAGCCTATACGTTCAGCTTCTTACATCGATGATCCCCAGATTATTTTACTCTTTCATGAGTCATTGCTGTTAACTCATCCTCAAGTGGTGAGTACCAAGTTTGACCAAACAGATTTGATCATAAATTCACCACGCTCCCCTCAAGAGCTTTCATTTCCAATTCAATCTCACTTTCGGTTTGTTGCTACTTTAGATGCGACGAAGCTTGCTCGTCAGGCAAAGTGCAATATCAATGCAGTCATGTTGGGGGCATTGTCAGAATTTTGCCCCGAGATTACTGCTGCATGTTTAGAGAAAACACTTGAGAGCTTTTATGCAAAAGCAAGCCTTGAGGTGCGACAGAACAACTTGAAGGGTTTTGAGCTCGGCAAAAGACAAATGAAAGACCGCACCTTTTCAATGGAGCAAGCTCAAGTTGCAGTTGATCGCAAGAGTCTGCCATTAATGGGATGGGAAAACGCCCCCATCGGTGGAGTCATTACCAACCCAGGCAGTAGCATTCTTAAAGACAATTCGGCTTCACGTAAAGGTATGGCTCCTAAATTTTTGCGAGAACTATGTTTTGATTGTGGATATTGCGATGCTGTCTGCCCAGATTTTTGTTTTGTCTGGGATCTTACGAGTGAACAACCAAAACTTCAGGGCATTGACTATCAGTATTGTAAGTCTTGCGAAAAGTGCGTTCAGGTATGCCCGGCAAGTGCCTTAGAGCTAGTAAACGAGACTGAAATCAGTGAAAGCGAAAGAAAACATAAATACGGGGATAAGATTTTAATATGATCGAGCAAAAAAAAGTTTTTGTGTCTGGAAATGAAGCTATCGCTCTTGCTGCAAAACATATTCACTTTCATTTTATGGGATATTACCCCATAACTCCTTCAACAGAGATAGCTCATCATTTAGATAAATGGAAAGCTAATGGAGAGATTCAAACAGTGATGTTACCTGCGGACGGGGAGCATGGTGCTGCGGGTGCTTGTTTTGGAGCGAGCACAACTGGGGCAAGAGTTCTCAACGCAACTTCCGCAAACGGATTTTTATACAGTCTTGAACAATTACCGGTTCAAGCAGGTTCGCGACGACCAATGGTCTTAAATCTTGTAACACGTTCTGTGAGTGGCCCTTTAGATATTCGCTGTGATCACAGTGATTTGGCTTATGCTCTTCAAACTGGCTGGTTAATTCTTCTGGCCTCAACTCCACAAGCGGCTTACGATCTTAATATAATCGCAGTTAAATTAGGTGAGCACGCAAAGGTAAGACTCCCAGTCATGGTAGTCACCGACGGTTTTTTTACCAGCCACCAATCTCAAGAACTAGAAATATTCAAAGACAGTCAGATCGTTCAAGATTTTCTGGGACCTATACAGCAACTACATACTTCTGTGAATCCGCGAGTTCCGGTAACAATTGGTCCCTATATGAATGACCCAGATCTGATAAACAATAAATTGCAACTTCATCATGCACACGAAGAAGCTATAACTGCTTTTAATGAAGTTACGGAAGAATATTACAAACTCAGTGGTCGTAGATATGATTTTGTGGAAGCTTACCAAGCTGAAGATGCAGAAATTGTTTTTGTAATTCTAAATTCAGCTGCTGAAACCATAAAAGATGTTGTTGATGAAGCCCGCAAGATTGGATTGAAGGTTGGCCTCCTTAAACCTCAAGTTTTGCGTCCCTTTCCAGAGAAACAATTAGCGGCACTTCTAAGGAATCGCAAAGCAGTTATTATCTGTGAACGAAATGATACTCCCGGCTCACAAGGGGGCACTTTAGTTCATGAAGTTAAGTCGGTTTTGTTTGATGAAAAGATTCAAACACATTGTCTGACTCGAGTGTTTGGTTTAGGCGGGAAAGAATTCACAACTAAAGACGGTCACGAGCTTTTGCAACAAGCTGTGGATTCCCTTTCAGGAAAGCCTCATGCTTCGTTTTCTTTTTTTGGTGACATAAAGGGGGATGCGCAAAAGCAGCCTCCCCAAGTTTTGCCACCACTCTCTATTGATGAGCTTTCTGAGTCACTTGTTGCTGTTGAAGAGCTGGCAACTCCAAATGGTAAAGAATTTCTTAATGTTAAAGTCTCTGATTTAAGTCAGATGGTGCGAAGACCAAAAAGAATTGCAGCGGGACACGGAGCATGTCCTGGCTGTGGGATCTTCTCTGGTTTGGATCAGTTCTTTAAAGGCATTAGTGGAGATGTGGTTGTTCTCTATCACACAGGATGTGCGATGGTGGTGACAACTGATTATCCATTTAGTGCCCATCGTATTACTTATCTCCATAATTTATTTCAGAATGGTGCTCCAACCTTAGCGGGAGTGCAGGAAGCTTACTTTGAGCTTCGTCGTCGAGGGGAGCTGAGCTCTTCTAATGATATTACTTTTGTGATGATAACAGGTGACGGTGGAATGGATATAGGCCTCGGACCCACATTGGGAACAGCAGTTAGAAATCATCCATTGATTGTTTTGGAGTATGATAATCAAGGTTATATGAATACGGGTGGGCAATTGAGTTACTCCACTCCGGCTGGACATCAAACTGTGACAAGTCACTCTGGTAAATTTAGCTCAGGAAAAATGTTTCACCATCGCAACACTCCAGAGCTCATGGCTGCCACTGGGATTCCTTATGTCTTTACAGCCATTGAATCTCTCAACACAGATTTGATTGTGAAGGCGGCAAAAGCGCAGTGGTACGCACGTCACCATGGCTTGGTTTATGGCAAGCTCTTGACTGCGTGTCCTTTAAATTGGGGAAGTGAAGAGCGCCAAGGGCAAAATATTTTGCAAAAGGCAGTGGACTGTTGTTTTTATCCACTTTATGAAGTGGAACGAGGTTTAACAAAGCTGAATTATAATCCAGAAGCTGGAGTTGAGTCACAAAAAATTCCAGTGAGTCAGTGGCTTCAGATGATGCAAAAGACAAAGCATCTATTAGATTCTAAAAACAAAGATGTTTTAGATGGCATTCAAGCAGAAGTTGATCGGCGATGGAACAAATTAAAAGCCCGTGCACAGCACGAGCTTTTATAAGTTTGATTTAAAAGTCGAATTTACTGAATATCTAAAATTTCATGAGACTTGAACTTTGGAAAGGGAGCCACTTTAGTAAATACAGGGTCAAACGAAAACTTAAATTGCCCCAAAGACATTAAAGATAGCTCTGCAATGATAGAGCCTTTAAAGTTGCCATTAAAACGATTCATGACTAAAGGTGCATTGATTAAGAGCCTTTCAAAGCTCACGTTACGTCCTGTAGGCTCACAAGAAGCATCAAACACATTTACAGTTGGAAGCTTCCCGATGTCTGTAATAATACGACTGCGGAGGGCCTCTGAGCTATAGTGTTTTGAATCACTAATGCCAAATCCTGATTGAAAGAAATGGTTGATTCTAAACTTTAAAGTATTGTTGTAGTGATTTCCTGAGCCATCTTTATTGTTAACATACCAGCCAGTGTCGCACAGCTTAGAATTGCGGAAAAGGGAGCCCATTCCCATCAGTACTGCAGTAGAACTCATGAGCTGTACGTTGTGTTTACTGTCTGCTGGGTCAGCCTGTTGAATTTTGAGTGGTCCATTTACAAAGATAGTGCGTGTGGCGTGAATGCGACATCCTGATTTTGTTGCAATAGTCGCATGGTTAAGGTGCAAAACTCCATCGACATAGAGATCACCATTGCAGACTAGAATTTTATTAGAGACTGAAAAGAACCGATTATTAAAATCGTAATCGAGTCCTTCAGCAAATTGATGACCATCTTTGCTAGGATGAAATTTAAGCGGTGTGGTTTCGTCTGCACCAAAAGCTTGGCGCATTCGAGTTTCAGAGATGGAGCTTATGTTTACAACATCACGAGCTTCAACTTTTGTAGTGCGTGAAGAGGGGTAAGTGGAGCTTGCTAACATACGATTGACGTACTCGTGTAGCAAGTTGTTGCCTAGCTGTGAGGCTTGTGAGCCATTGAACTGAGCTCTAGGTACAGTGAATGTCTCTTTACCAGTTGTCTTGAGCGTTTGTAGGGAGCTGGCTTCGCCACCGTGCTTGCGATCACCATAATGATTGGTGGATCTTGGATCATTGCCATTCATAAAAAAATTGTGAGCTGGTGTTGAGGAATAGCCAAAATCACTAATAATATTGGAATTCACTTCAGCGTGGCAGAAGATGCAAGAAACTCCGCGAATTGCTAAAGCAGGCTTGAATGCAGAAATAGCACTGTAAACTGAGGCATCGATAGGGATGGCATCATCTGGATCTTTGCCAGAATCGGGATTATTAGGATCTCCTGAGGAGGCCCCATCGACTTTACCGTTGATAGCATTATATGTATCGAAGCCACCCCCAGCACAATTCTGAAAAGTGACAACTAACATGGACGCCGCAAGTAGCGAGACAATAGCTCTAGCTAGCATAAAATTCCCCCTAGGGTCAGTTTAAATGTAGATCGGTGAAATACCTAATAACATTGAGATATTTATCAATTTGAGGCATTTAATTTTGAACAAGCTGCTGGTTTTACCGATAAAAAAGTAAATAGAACTAGTGCCAATAGATGATTCTAATCAATATGAGACAAAGGTGTATTTTTGTTAATTTGAGAAAAAACAGCTATCTTTGGGCAGGTGAATAGTATAAACCGATAAATAGAACTGTTCCGTTAGAGTGTAAATTCAATGAGCATCCAGCTCACCTCTTAGTGGACCCCAAACAACTAGGAGGTTGATTATGGGAAAAAAAATATACGTTGGTAACCTTTCTTACTCTGTAAACGATCAGACTTTAGCAGATGTTTTTGCTGAGTTTGGTACTGTTGAATCTGCACGTATCGTAACTGATCGTGATTCTGGTCGCAGCAAAGGTTTTGGATTCGTTGAGATGTCAACTGATTCAGAAGCTGCTTCTGCTATCGAACAATTAAACGGTGCTGAGCTTGAAGGTCGCGCTATGAATATCAGCGAAGCAAAGCCAATGGCTCCTCGTGATAACAACCGTGGTGGCGCAGGTGGCGGAAACCGCAGAAGCTTCAATAACAGAGGTCCTCGTTATTAATCAGTTCCTTAATTGAAAAGGAGCTATTAATGGCAAAAGACGATCTGGTGCCAATAGATGGTAAAGTTACCAATCTAACTGGCGGTGGCACTTACCATGTCACACTTGATAACGGAGCCGAGATTAAAGCTCGACTCTGTGGCAAGATGAAAAAATTTAAAATTAAAGTTTTAGTAGGTGATAGAGTGACAGTAGGGATCTCTCCTTACGACACCTCTCACGGATTGATCACACATCGATTCAAAACTTAAAATTGAAACCGAAGTTAGCAATAACTTCGGTTTTTTTCTGTTCAAAATCAGCTTTTCTTGCTTAAGATAAATAACACAAGGAGGTTTTATGCAGTTCTTACAGAACAAAGATTTTGGTATCCTCATTTTTAGACTTTTCGTTGGTTTCGCTATGGCATTTGCTCATGGCCTTGGAAAGGTTCCCCCAGGCGAACAGCTTATTGGCGGGGTGACTGCAATGGGATTTCCGCTACCAGTGGTATTTGCTTGGGCTGCGGCTTTAAGTGAACTTGTAGGTGGAGTCTTGATTGGCTTTGGCCTATTTACTCGTCTCTCTTCTTTAGCCCTTGGCTTTACAATGGCTGTGGCAGCATTTTTAGTTCACGCTGCAGATCCATTTCAGCAAAAAGAATTGGCATTCTTTTACCTTGTTTCGTGCATAATGCTGATCTTTACAGGCGCTGGAAAATACTCGCTTGATAAAGTTATCCGCAAAGTAAACTAATCTGAAACGTCTTGAGTGCCTACTCGGTTAGGCACTCTGGGCCGACAATATATTCACCTCTGAGCCATTGCTCAATTTCTGCTGCCGCAGAGTCTGACATTAAGCCTAATTTTTGAATCCAAAGTTCTTTTGTCTCAGCACTTAAATTATCAAGTCCTTTTTCCATAAAAGCAGCGCCATTATCATGAATAAAGTGCTTCAGCTCTTTGGAAACATTTTTTTGAAGGATCTCATCAAAAACAATTTCGGAATCTTGAGACGAAGTGAGCGTTTGTCTCGAGGACAGAAATGCCAGTTGCGATATAAAACCTTGATTCATCATATTCAAACCAACACCACTAATGCTGCTTAATAAATCAGAGTCTCTACCCTTGTAGGCATGGAGTGGAAGAAGCTTGCAGCGTTTTGGACCATCATTAGCAAACAAATTGTCCCATAAAAAAAGCTTTCGACCAAATAGCTTTGCTGCAGCATCCATGTCTTGCTTTGTGATTTGCTGTGAAATCACTTTTGGTCCCGTCCATAATATTTCAACGGCTGGGGGAATGCCCGCCGCAAGATCTGCAAAATAATTTGTAGGGATTTTGCCAAAGACTTTTTCGAGAATGGGATCGAATGAATAAAAGCTTGGGCAAAAAATAATTTTTCCAGAAAAACTCTTTTGAATCAAAGATAAGGCTGCTAATTGATCTTGAGCTAAATTATCAGTTACAGGCATGTCGTCAAAAAATAGACCCAACAATCGCACGTTGCATTGGTTTAGTTGTTCTATTTTTTTGAGGAGCAACCTTTGATCTTCAGAATTGTTTTTAAAACCTAAGGGACTAAGGCCTACACCAAAAGTAGAATCTTTCTCTGAAAACAAACGATGCAAATTTGTGAACTCTTGTAAATCAGCTGAGCTCCAATCCTCTTTCCACTGTCGACGTAGGCGAGCATCTCTTTTAGGAGCATAGATATAAAAAGAGTTATCGAAGTTTTTCAAAAGATCAGCATAACTCATGCGAGCTTGGTTGCTCCACACGGGTCCAAAAAATCCTTCGATCACACCTATAGGTTTATTATTCATAAATTAAGTGTGACTCAAAGCTAGGGTAATGTCATGCCCCCACTTAAAAATTTATGCAGAAGATAGAGGGCTGGCCAGGAGCTTGCCCAAGCAAAAATAAATCTATTCAGTCCAAAAATAAGGGAATTCATAACGTGGAAAATAAGGACGATTGCCATAAAAACAAATAGACTTAGTTGATGAAAAATAAAGATAGGACTTAAAACTTCAAAAGCAATAACTCCTAAACTCAAAACCGCCCAAAAATTCTTATTTTGAATCTGAAGCCAAGTTGGGATCTGGTAGAGGCCAGTAGCTAAAAAATGTTGAAGAGCATGTCCATTGCGCCAATTAGGCTCTTTTAGTTTTACGACACCAGCTACAAAATAGGAGAGCAGTGATTGCACACCAATATAAAGTAATCCTAAGTACAAGAAGGGAGGCCAATAAGACAGAGTGAGACCAAGAAGCACAGTGGTGCCCATCATGTCACTACCACCATTAAAGGTGCCACGCCAAATTTGTGACCAATATAAAAATATCAGCAACAGCAAAAGCAGATTCCAAAAGTTTGGACTCATAGCTATGGAAACGGCTCCAAGAAAAGATAAAAAAAGACTGGCGTAGAAGAATTTATTTGGCCACAGTTTTTGAATTCTTTTTCGTAAGATCAAAGTTTCTAGCCATACTACTGAAAAATAGAGAAGCCATAATGCCAGAATCCACGACTGTGCTGTTTGTGCGGCTATCAAAGTCATCTCTTATGACTCCGTTTCTTGCCAAGCAGAAATAAAAACGTCCTCTTGATCGGTAGGATTCTGAGGACTATGGGCTGTGATCTTAAATCGCCAAGGGCCCGAGGCATTCGAGGTCAAAGCACAAAAATTTCTCAGGGTGAGATAGCGAGGATTATTTTCAATGTTTTGTGACGTGTTTTTAGAAATTTCTATTATAAACTGTTCTGCACACGAGCGAATGGCGTGTTGGAAATTACCATAGGGATTAAAAAATAAATATTTAATCGAATGTCTATTTTTAGGTATGAGTGGTGTCCAAGAGGTTTGATTTTTTAATTGCAGCCACACTTGAAAAGTATGGCCCTGTTTTTCAAAAAATCTCCAAGTGGGAAATAGGACACGCAAAAAGTACATTATTCCTCTTCAGGTATATTGCGCATATGATCTGCTAAGCGCAACAGCGAGTGGAGGAGTTGAGAGCGGTGAGGCTCTGCGATCTGACATTCATCAAAAGCTTCAACCATACAAAGAACCCACTGATCACGCTCTTTTTTGCCAATTTTAAATGGTAGATGACGCGCTCGTAAACGGGGGTGGCCGTATGCTTCTTCAAATAATTTTGGTCCGCCAAGCCAACCAGATAAGAACATAAAGAGCTTTTGTTCAGAAATAGAGATATCTGCTGGATGCATTTCTCGCAGCTCTTGATAGTCTTCTTTTGTATCCATGATTCGATAAAATGTCTGCGTGATAGCTCTGACTGTGCTTTCGCCGCCGAGTACGTCGTAAAAACTTTCCATGACAACACCCTAGCTTAGGAAATGTGTTTTGTATATACTCAGCCCATGAAGAGCATCTATGTAGAAGTTTGCGCAAGTTGCATGCGTGCCTGTGGATTAGTACAAAATAAAACAGAGGCACATTCATTGATCAAAGAAGTCGAAACTGAATTAAAAAGCCAAGGCCTTGAGGCACTTTCAATAGAAGCTGGGCAGTGCCAACGATACTGCCCAGAGAATAGAATCACGGTGAGTATGGGGGTAGATCCCTCAGGAAGAGATCGACGTTTAGGAGCCACTTACTGTGGCAGTGTGGATTCACTCAAAGAATTTGTAGGCTCAAAGGCTAAGTCTTTTTTAGACAAGTAATGAGGCATGAGGTGCTCTTCTGCCCACAACTTCAGGCCCTCTAAAACTGGCAACAGGGTCTGGCCTTTTTCAGTGAGAGAGTACTCGACTCGAGGTGGAACTTCGGGAAACTGGTGTCTCAGCACAATGCCATCATCCACAAGCTGTTTGAGTTGTTGGATTAAAATCTTTTCGCTAATCCCAGGTAGAAGTCTTTTGAGCTCTCCAAAGCGATGGCTCTGGGCATGTAAAATCCAAATGATCTGCAATTTCCATTTACCGCCGAAAACTTCTAATGCGACAGAGACCGGGCAGCTCTCTTTGTGGCTAGCATGATTGTTAATTGGCATCTAAATCTCCATTACTTACTTTTGTGCTAGTACATACAAAATAGTCCGTACTTCTCAAATAGCATGTAATGTGCGATAAAGTAAAGACTTTTAATCTCGAGGAGAAAACATGGATCAAAACCAAATTATCAGCGCCCTAAATTGGCGATATGCGACTAAGAAATACGACAGTACTAAAAAACTTAAGGAGAGTGATTGGCAAACTCTAGCAGAAGCTTTGCGCTTGGCTCCCTCTTCTTATGGTCTTCAGCCATGGAAGTTCTTAGTGGTGCAGAATCCTGAACTTCGCGCCCAACTTCGGCCAGTGAGCTGGGGACAATCAATTATTGAAGACTGCTCTCATCTTATTGTGTTTACGACTCGCGAATTTATGACCAAAGAACACATTGCCGCTCATATCGAACAAACAGCAAAATCTCGAGGGGTTCCCGCTCAGGAGCTTGAAGGCTATAAGACATTTATGGAGCAGAAAATCTTAAATGAGAAGCCAGCAAATACTCACCTTGGTTGGAATCAGCGCCAAGCCTATATTGCCATGGGCTTCCTGCTAGAAACTGCAGCTCTTATGAAGATTGATGCGACACCAGTAGAAGGCATTGATCCAGATGCTTACGATAAAATTCTCAATTTGCAGGGAACAGGTTACAAAACAGTTGCTGTTGTGACTTTGGGATACCGTCACGCTGAGGATGGATATCAGCAGGCCCCTAAATCTCGTTTTGATTTGAATCAGATTTTAGAGTTCAAAAATTAAGATCTTCTTTTGAAAAATAAATAGTAATCAGAGCTATGATACAAAGGGTGCTAGTGTAAAGCACGGGCACCCAGGTTTTTCCCGCTGCCAATTCCTGTGTTCCTGACATAACTGTCACTAAGCCACCAAAAATCCCATTTCCAATATGATAAGGTAAACCAACACCAATTCCTCTATGCTTAGTGGGGAATAATTTAGCAAGGTTAACTGCCGTGACTCCATAGAGGCCGATACTTATTGCATAGACACAACCTAATGGGATGAGAGCTAGCCAGTAACTTGTTGTCATTCCACGAAGCAATTCTAACCAATAAAAACAAAAAGGTATAAAAACGATCGCAAACATCAAAAACATTGAGAATAAATGAATTTGGTTAATACGATCAGCCAACCGCCCAACAATGAGAGTTATGGGCCATAACAAGCCGATAATTAAGATCGTAGCAAAACTCTGTATCTCCGTAGAGAGTTGCCATGTCTGCTGAAGATATTGCGAGCCAAACACATGTGCCAAATAAAAAGTAGCTCCTTGAGGAGCTGCGATGGCAAAAAGAGCAATCAGAAAAATTTTAAGAGAGTTTTTGGATGCAAAAAGATCTTTTAAAGGATTTTTACTGAGCTCTTGACGTTTTTTTAGGATTGAAAATTCAGGAGATTCTGGAAGATCTTTTCGCACTTTTTGTGCTAACAAAAGCAAAGGCAATCCTAAAAGTAAAACAAGCCGCCATCCCCAATCTTGAAATGCTACTTCGCCAAAAAGATTTTTAAAAATAAGGACCATGAGCAGCGCTCCCAGAAAGCCAAGTGGTGCCATTGTCTGAAGGAGGGCTGTAAAAAAACCAGTTTTACTTTCGGGTACGGATTCATAGATATAAGAAACAGATGCGCTGTATTCCATGGACAAGGCAAAGCCTTGGAGAATACGACAGGCAACTAAAATAAAAATCCCAAGAGATGTAGGTATAAACTGAAAAGGAGTGAGCGCAACTAAAGCGCTACTCGCGGCAATTAATGTTAGGGAACGAGCAAAATAAACTTTTCTGCCAATAGTATCAATTTGATTCCCAAAAAAGATTGCCCCCAAGGGTCTGATAAAAAAACCAATGGTCGTGGCGACAAGACCAATAATGTAAAAGTACTGTTGTGAAACAAGTATTTGGTGCTTAAAGAGCAGAGGTAATATTTGTGCCAAAATATAAAAATCATACCAATGTATGAGTGTCCCTAAACTAGTCAGTGTCACTAATCGTTGGGTCTGGACATCTTTTAAGAGAGCATTTTGATAACCCATAAGGTATCATCTTAAACAGGAGATTATTGAGTGAGCAACAGCAAAACAACGGTGTCAAAATTTGAGAACCCTCTGTTTCTTTCGTTGTTGCTGCTTTGGTTTGTTGGACTTATCAATACTGCGTTTGCCGCTTTTATATTACCAACTAGATATACTGGCTTTGAATACTCTCTCAACATTCCTCACTCTGGTTTGGTGCTAGTACTTCTAATGATTATTTCTATCTTGATTGCAGCAACTTTGTGGTCAAACATGACATTTCGGGCACGAGCCGAGGAGTTTGCGTTAAGATTTGATCAAGAAATTCAAACGGAAAGAGAGAAAGCTCTCCATAATGCTAAACTATCATCTTTAGGTCGAATGGCTGCAGGTATAGCACATGAAATTAATAATCCCTTGGCGATTATCTCCGGCAAGATCTACACCACCAAACGCAACCTCAAAAGAGCTGACTATAAAGAAGAACAGTTCGAAACAGATTTAAGTAGCGTTCAAAAGCAAGTAGACAGAATTAATCTGATCATAAGAGCTTTGAAGAGCATGACATCAGATGCAAGTCGCGAAGAGTTTCAGGTCGAAAATATAAAAGCATTGGTGACACAGAGTTTTGAGTATATCCAGGCAAAATTTGAATCTAAACAGATTGATTTTCAACTTCACCTTGGCAACGAAGAAATTAAAGTGTTTTGCCGACCCACTGAAATTTCTCAGATTTTCTTTAATTTATTTTCAAACTCCATTGATGCTATTGAAAACAAAGATCAAAAGTGGATTCGTATTCGCATAGAAAAAAATGAATTAAATTGCCGCATTTATTTTTCTGACAGTGGAGGACCCTTAGATCCAGAACTAGTTTTAAAAATAATGGAACCTTTTTATACAACTAAAGAAGTAGGTAAAGGCACAGGACTGGGACTTAGTTTGTCCAGGGCAATGGCCGAAAATCACGGTGGTTCATTGGACTATGATTTTGAGGCCCCCACAACGACCTTCGTTCTGACCTTGCCGCTGTATCTGTGATAGATCCTAAATAGATTCAAATGTCCCTTTTTCTTTATTTTTTTGTACAAAAGGAACTTTAAAAACTTGGTTATGAAAAGAAATATAGAAACCAGCAGGCAATATCTTTGAAGCGAGAAGAGCTTCTGTCACGTTTTGAGCAGCATCACTATCTTCAAATCCCATGGGAATCATTGCTCCCGTAAAGACCACTGGCACCGCTGGAGTTGAAATCTTTTTTAAACAATAATCAGCAGTAAGGCTCATGGTATCAGTTCCATGTAACACCAAAATCGGATTTCCTAAACTCAGCTTCTCTTGAATAGTGTTAGCGATTAACTCACGATCAGAGTCGGTCATATAGAGTGAGTCTTTACTTAGCAAGGGGTGCACGTGGATATTGGTGTAAGGTAGTCGCATCTTAGAAAGAATACGATTTTTAATACTAGTGCCACGATTTTCTAGGGAGCCATCAAACTCATTGTAAGTCTTTTCAATGGTTCCACCAGTAGTTATAATGATGACGTCTTGAGCTTGTGTTGCCTTCATGGCCCCTGATCCTATTTGAGAATGCGACCATCGACAAGATGAATTGAATGACTGGCCATTTTCGCAAAGTCAGGATCATGGGTCACATAAATGACCGAAGTTTTGCCATTGTGAGTTATGCCTTTGAGGATATCCATCACGATATCACCATTGGCACTGTCTAAGTTCCCAGTAGGTTCGTCAGCAAAAATATAACGTGGCTCCATGATCAAAGATCTGGCTATGGCCACTCGTTGTTGCTCCCCACCCGAAAGCTCTTTAGGGAGACGATCAAATTTACTTTCAAGACCAAATTGTCTTAAAAGTTCTTTGCCATATTCTCTTTTTTTGATGTGAGAATCAGTTTTTCTTGCGGGCATTAAGACATTCTCTAAAGCAGTGAGTTCCGGCAGGAGGTAGTGAAACTGAAAGATAAATCCCATTTCTTGATTGCGAAAATGATGAAGATCTTCAGAACTCATTTCGGAAAGTTCTTGATTATCAAAATATATTTTTCCGGTAGTAGGAATATCCAAAGTGCTTATGCAGTAAAGAAGAGTTGATTTGCCGGAGCCAGATCGACCTGTTACTGAAGTAAAGGAGCCATCTGCAATAGTAATATTGAGATCAAATAGAACTTGTAAAGGTGGATTGCCAAATGACTTATTTAAGCCTTCAGTGCGGATCATAGATCAATCTCCTCCGCGAACGATATCAATGGGACGTAATTTTGATGCAGCTCTTGCTGGCAAGTAGCTTGAAACTGCGGAGGCGCCAATCGCCATAAGTAATCCAGAAATATAAATATCACTAGAGTAGTTGATCATGAGTTTATCAGTCATACCGGTAATTTGCATGGTTCCCAGATACTTTGAGACCAAAAATCCCATAGTCAAACCAGCGATTCCGCCTAAAACACCCAAGACAATTCCCTGAAGTAAAAAGAGAACAACAATATCGTTGCCGTCAAATCCCATACTTCGCAAAATACCAATATCTTTTCTCTTCTGGTTCACAACAATATTAAGAATATTATAGATACCAAATGACGCCACTACCATAATGGCAACCGTGATAAAGTTGCGAATAAAATCTTGAATTGAAAATACACTGAGGATACTGGCATTGCTCTGATCCCAACTTAAAACTTTGTCTTGAGATAAAGTTGAGTACTGATTTGCAAACTCTTGAGCATAATCGACATTGGTCAAACGAATGGCAATATCTGAAATCTCACTAGGTCTTTTGACTGCTGATTGCACATCTCGAATATTTGCAAATGCTGTGGTGTCATCCACATTCACAATACCCAGTTTAAAGACGCCAGCGACTTTAAATGGAATAGGCGCATAACGACCATCAGAAACAAGGAGGCTGTCGCCCACTTTGAGACCCATCTTTTTGCGCAGTCCTTCACCAATAATTAGCTTCTGACCACCGGATCTAATGACATTAAACTCACCATCGATCATATAGTTTTCGATATTGGTGACTCTTTCCTGTTGTTCAGGAACAGTTCCTCTTAAAAATCCCCCACGTGTGACGCCACTTTTAGAAAAGATAACTGAGGCACTCAATTGAGGCGCATAAGCTAGAACTCGATTGTCTTTATCTAAACGACTATACCATGAAAGTGGATAGTTAATTTTTGCAGCTTGTTGCTGTCCGCTTGGTAAAGTTAGCCAAAAGACATGATTTTTGTCTGGAAAAATTTCTGGAGTAAGAGACGCGGCGGTAGTAATTTTTTCTTCTGCTGAAATGCGCACATGAGCGTCGTTATTTACGAGCTGATCGATGATGTAATACTGAAACCCAGTCATTATGGCTGCAAAAGTAATAAAAGAGCCGGTTCCCAAAGCAACACCCAACAGTGTAAGAATACTTTGACGTTTTCGGGCAATAAGATGTCTAAAGGCTAAAAAAAACATATTTACCTTTTGATGAGAACTTTATCACCCAAAGAGATATCTCCTTGTGTGAGCTCTGCCCATTCGTCGTTGCTAATTCCAATTTGTACGGGAATCTTTTCTCGCTTGCCACTTCTCTCTCTTAACACATGACCTGAATTCACGGCTCTCACCGGAATCAAAATAGCTTTTTCCTTTTCTGCAACTTCGATGGCTACATCGCTAGTCATGCCGGGTAAGATTTGTGGAGGGAGTTTTTCTACCTCAATACGAGCGACAAATTCTCCAGCATTGGGGTACAGACTCTTAAGAGTTCCAGTAAATACTTTTTGACGAAAGCTCTCAAAGCTTAAACGCACTTTGAGGCCTGGCTTCACTCGCAAAGACCCTTGTTGATCGAGGCGCGCCTCAATATAAAGATCTTCAAGATTTTCAATCACGACCATAGGTTTTTCGGTAAACACATTCTCACCTGCGTGATAGGGGAGACTTAGTACAGTACCTTCAATGGGTGAAGTAACTTTCATATTGTCATTAAAGGTAATGAGGAGGTTTCCTTTGCTGACCTTTTCGCCTTCTTGAACATGCACTTTTTCAAGAGTCTTTGGCACGCCAACTTTAAATGAAAAGACTTGATTAGATTTTACAGTTCCTAAGCCATAGATAGCTTCAGTGATGGAATCTTCTTTGACTTCAACGGCATCATACTGTTTGCGCGATTGATTAATAAGAGAAAAAACTAAAACTATTAAAGCAACAGAAGCTAAAATGGACGACAAGATAAAGATCTGCTTTTTGGTCATAGGCACCTCGAACTTAAACCTATAAAAATACCTTTAAGCTGTAAATAACTTATTGAATTCAACGGAGAGATTGAGACAATTAGTCTCTGGAGATAAAAATGGATCTAAATGTTCTTGATGTTTTAGCATTGGCAGCTGTGTCGCTCTATTTAGGCAAAGCAGTCCATCGTTTGTTCCCAATAACCGAGAAATATTCACTGCCAGGCGCCGTCCTAGGTGGCCTATTAATGGCTGGTGCTTTGGGAATAATTGAAAAAACTTTCTCCATAGAAATTAATTTAAATACTTCAGCTCAGACGCCTTTAATGGTGGCGTTCTTTTCGAGTTTAGGATTTGGAGCTTCATGGTTGGCTTTAAAGGCAGGCGGAAAGAAAGTGGTTTCATTTTTTATTGTTTGCGTGGGCCTTTTGCTGTTGCAAAATATGATTGGTATCTTAACAGCAGTGGCCATGGGGCAATCGCCTTTATTTGGAGTTATCACGTCCTCAGTTTCATTAGTGGGGGGGCCTGGAACAGCTTTGGCTTTTGCTCCTCTATTTGCTGAAAGTGGCTTGGCAGACGCTGGCACAATTGGTGTGACAGCAGCTATGGCAGGTATTCTGATTGCGGGTTTAGTTGGGGGGCCAGCCTCAACTTGGCTCATTCAACGAGATAAGCTCAATTCAGATAGTAAACTTCAGACTTCAGGTTTTAAAAGCGTTTGTGATCAAGAGACAAAGTACTCATCTTCTGTGCTGATGGCCGAAATCACAAGGCAGGGTATATTATTACTTGTTGTGATGGCTTTGGGAGCTTATGTGGCCCAGGGGCTTTCTCAAATAGGCCTTACTTTTCCTATTTATATTGGCTCTATGATTGTAGCCGCTGTAATTCGTAATGTGGATGATAAGTATAAGTTCGTAAAAATCAATGAATCCTTCTTAGATGCCCTGGCGAGCTGGGCGCTTTCTTTATTTATTGCTATGAGTTTAATGAGCCTTCAGTGGTCTAAGCTCACGGAAGTTGCTGGCCCGATTTTAATAGCACTTATTGTGCAAACTCTTGTTGTGGTTGGTGTTAGTGTGACCTTAATTTACAAATGGTATGGCAAGAATTATGAAGCTGCAGTTTTGAGTGGCGGCGTGATTGGATTTATGATGGGAACTACAGCAAATGCCATGGCTAACCTCGAAAGTGTAACAAAGAAGTATGGACCAGCGCCCTTTGCCTACTTTGTGATTCCCTTGATCGGCGCCTGTTTTATTGATTTTGCAAATGCTGCAGTTATTTCTATTTTTGTGAATATTCTAAAATAGAAAGTGCAGTGCGAAGAGCAGCCAAAAAGGTACAATGAGCACTGATATTATAAACAATGGCTTGGGGTGATGCAGAACTTGCAAACCTGTTATACCAAAAACTATAGGTGTAATGAGGATTACACCTAGGCTCTGTGTTTGAGGAATTAAAAGCAAAACTCCAGCTACTAGCTCCAATAATTTTACAGTGGGCATGATAAAGCGAGTTTCATAACAAGCTTTGACAAAGTTCTCTATGACTTCACCTGATGGCGGGGGAGGAAGCCAATTGAAAAAACCATTAAGCCCCCAAAAGATCATTTGAAGGGCAATAAAGTAAAATAGAATACCTTCAAGCAAGGCCATTAGTTAGTCGATGTTTCTGTCTGATTATGAAGATGGCGTTTCTGCCGCTTGTTGTGAGTTGCCGTTGCGGTAGAAGTATCGGGAGAAGTGGAGTTGCCAAATTTTAAGAAGTTAGGAATATCTCTTTTGCCATGTTTTGAATAGTCTTCAACAATCAGTTGTGCCGCAGAGTCTGCACTTAAATCAGAACATTCCAGTAAATACTTATAGATTCCATGAGCCAAATTCATAAGTGCAATGGAATGGTTTTTATCAAATAGCCTAGAGAGAAATTGGCTCAAATCATAGAACTGCCAAAAAAAGGATTTTTGTGGATGAGATTCACTCAGACGCTCTAGATATTTTAGAGTTTGAGGGAATTGACCTGAGTTTGCTATTAAATCCCAAAACTTAGCAAAACGATTCATCACTTGAAGAGTGTTAAAATCGAGATCTTTGTTCTGCAATATTTGAAATGGAGGGTGCTCTGAGTAGACCATTTTAAAGTTGGCATCATGCCGAATTATGGGAGTGCCTTTAAGTCTTTTGAGAATGCCTACCTGTATCTCATGTGGATTATAAGACCAAAGGGTATCAAAACCAACTGCAAAACTTTCGAGCGTCTCGCCAGGTAAACCTACAATAAGATCAGCATGAGTGTGTACGCCAGTATGAGTGGCTAAGAACTCAAAGTTTTCTTTTACTTTATTAAAGTCATTGCGACGACTGACATTTTTTGCAACTTCGGGATTGAATGTTTGTATTCCAATTTCAAACTGCAGAGAGCCAGCTGGGAACTTAACTAAAAAGTCTCTGATTTCTTGCGGAAGGCGATCTGGAACCATTTCAAAGTGCAAAAATAATCCTAAATCAACACGATCTAAAAAGAACTGTAAAATCTGAGTGCAAGTAGGAATACTCAAATTAAAAGTGCGATCAATAAACTTAAAAGAGCGGGCTCCGCGATCTATTAATGTTTGAAGTTGCTGTAAGAATGATTCCACATCAAAGCTACGAACAGACTTATCTAAGGAGCTTAGACAGTACTCACACTTATAGGGACATCCACGAGAAGCCTCAACGTAAATATAGCGGTTCTTAATGTCCTCATCGCTGTAGAGATGATAGGGAGTTATGATCTTTTTGATATCAGGTAGTGCTGCTTGTATAAATTTTTGTGGAAGGCTCTCTGTATTTAGAATTTTGTTACATAAGTCCCGAAACTCAAAGTCAGCTTCGCCTTTAATGACGTAATCCGCAACTTGCGTGATTGCTTGAGTTTCACTTTCATAACTCACTTCGGGTCCACCGAGTACAATTACAATTTCAGGTCGAACTTTTTTGAGGACAGTTATGACTTTTTGGATCTCAGTTGTATTCCAAATATAAACGCCAAAACCAACGATTCGAGGATTTCTCAATAATATTTGTTCAACGATATCACGAGGTTCTTTTTGAATTGTAAATTCAATGATCTCACATTGGCTTTGTAGCTCCCCGAGGTTTGCTTTGAGATAACGAAGTCCAAAGCTGGAGTGCTGATAGGAAGAATTTAATGTGCTGAGTATGATATCCGTCTGCATGAGGCCCCTGTTTTAAGACAAATTCGAAAATTGGGCCACAAATTATTCACTTTTCTGAGAAAAAGCCTTTGTCTTTAACTTTTTGTAATGATTACAATTAAGCCTAGAACAGAAAGTTCTAAAACCACTTCAAAGGATTGAAGATGAAAAAAGTTATCTTGTCTCTGGCTCTTCTTGTTTCTTTACCCCTCTCGGCTCATCTCGGAGACCATGAGGCACTTAATGGCCAACCCGCTTTTGCTGATCTAAAAGATTTAAGAGCTCTCAATATCCCGGTAATTGCTGCTGACCCCGAAACGGGTGTAGGCTTTACGTACCTAACCCCTAAGTCTGCTGAAGAACTTTCGATCCGCTCCCATCAAAATGGTAAGTGTGGTGGTTTTGAGCTTTTGCCGCCTTCGGAGTCTGCTTCAATAGCTCCTTATGTGAATTCTTTAAAAGAGTTGAATCAACTTTTCCATAAAGAGATTTTCTATCAGCGCGCTCCTTTTAAGCAGCTCAGTTTAAATTTTAACCAGGCAATTCCTGCAGCGCTCAGTGAAGTGAACGAGGATTATTTGAGAGAAGATGTTGAATGGTTAAGTTCATTTCCCAATCGTTTTAATAAATCGAATGATCCTAATCGTCATGTATTTGCTTTGCGTGAGCGCTTAGAGAGAATGTTGGTGCAGGGGCAAGTTCCTTACTCCATCGAGTTTATTTCTCACAAATCTACTCCGCAACAGAGCCTTAAAGTGACTCTCCCTGGAAAATCTCGTGCAAATGAAATTATTGTTCTAGGTGGACACTTGGATTCTATCAATCAATCTTGGGGTGGAAATAAAGACATTGCTCCAGGTGCAGATGATAATGCTTCTGGTTCGGCAAATTTAATTGAGATCATGCGTATTCTTATTGCTCAAGAACAAAAGGAAAGAACCATTGAGATATTCTGGTACGCTGGTGAAGAGTCAGGTCTTTTAGGTTCAGGCGAAATTGCCGAGACCTATAAAGCGCAAAAGAAAGATGTTATCGCTGTTGTTCAGTTGGATATGACTCTTTTTCCGGGATCGGGTGAAGGTACAATTGCTTCGATGACAGATTTTACAAGTGCATGGTTGAGAGACTATTTTGCTGAGATCAACAAAGTTTATCTCAAAGCAAATGTTGTCACAGATAAATGTGGATATGGTTGTAGTGACCATGCTTCATGGCACCGTCGTGGTTATCCAACGCTTATGCCTTTTGAAGCAAAAATGAATGCAATGAACAAAAACATTCACACTGTGAATGATAAGATTTCTCCAGCACTAAATTTTAAACACTCTGCACTCTACTCTAAGCTAGGTTTAGCTATTGCTATGGACTTGGGTAATAGCGACCTACGTCAACCTTACTAAGAAAAAATCACAAGCCTTTGTGTGGGCCCACTCTGGAACCAGCAAATAAAGCCCTGAAATATCAGGGCTTTATTTTTGTATTAGAATAACTTATGGGAGCTATCCAGCGATTCGATTTTTATTTTTATTGTTTCAAGATAATACTGGCTTCAGGAAAAGGAGGTGGATATATGATCACCAATATCTACTACAGAGACATCACTCGAACCGAGAACCTCGAAGCCTACCTACTTGAGCACACAGAAGGTGCTATTGCCGATTTCTTAAAGTACGATCCTTCTGCACGCCTCGTTGTCAAAGTTGAAAGTGCAAGACATCGCTCAAGTACAAGAAAACCCGCATTTACCTGTGAGGTTTTGCTTAAACCTAGTAAGAGTCGTAAGACTTTTAAAGTGAGCAAAACAAGTGAGAATTTTTATGTGGGTGTAAACGAAACGATCCTAGCTCTTAAAAAGATTTTAAGACGTCGCTCAGACATTAAGGCACGCCACGGTCGTAGACCTGTGGATGACACTTGGGCTGCATAGTTTGATAAATTACAAAATTGACTCGGGCTCCTAGAGAAAGGCTAGGAGCCTTTTTTATTTTTAAATTCAGTGTTATGGTGGCTGCACATTTTTGGAGGTAGATCAAAATGGCTATTTTTTTAAAAGCACTAGTGATGTTTTTGGTTCCAACTGTTGTATTGGCAACTGATTTAAAACTAGATTTTTCTGTGGCGGACCAACATGGTAAGGAACAAACGATTCCACAGGATACTAAGCTAGTTATTTTTGCGGCAGACATGGATGGATACAAACTTGCGCGAGAAGCATTTGAAGAAAATAAAATAGAGGATTTATCAGCAAAAAAGGTATTTTTTATTTCTGACATTTCCAAAATGCCAGCTCTAATTTCTAAAATGTTTGCTATTCCCAAAATGAAAGAGCTCAAGTTCCAGATTTTTTTAGATAAAGACGGTACACTCACTAAAGACTTTCCACGAGAAGAAAAAAAGCTCACACTCCTGAAGCTCACTGAAGGTAAAGTCACGGAGAAGAATTTTACTGATAAAAAAGAAGAATTAATCAAAGCCTTATAGTAGTGCATCTTTACTTCATATTTATGGGTTTAAGTTACTGAAGGGGGCATCGTTAAAAATGTCCCCTTTTTTTGAAAAAGCGATAGAGCTGAGGTCTTAGGATTTTAGCTTTTAGGAAGCACCATTAGCGATATTTTTTAGTTATAAATGATGTCGGTGATTATAACTTTTTGAATGGTCCCTTTTTTGAGGAAGGGGTTTAAAAGGTTGATGATCTCTTCTTTTAGTTTCTCTTTGTCTTCACCATCGTCTATTTCATCAAATGTTTTAGCAGATAAAAGATTGATCATTAGATCTCGGTATTGAGCTTTGCCTTGATGAAGTTCATCAAACACTTCTTGGTTCTCAACAATAAACTCCATTGAGAGCTTGAGGACTTTTTGCCCGCCAGAAGATTTGAGATTTACGATAAAAGTATCAAGAGGGTAGTAGATCTCTTCGGGTATTTTTGGTTTTTGGGCTTCTGCTTCTAGGGCAGCTTTTTCTTCGTCACTTAACTGTGGTGCTTCGACTTTTGGGGGCTCATCTTTTTTGATGAACATATAAGCGGTAAATCCGATAACACCGAGATTGATGAGTAATATAATTAAGAACTGTTTCATAGTCCCCCGCTTTGTTGTCTTTATTTTGCCTTAAAAGACAAAGAGCGGGAAATAAAAAAAGGGATGGTCCTAATGGCCATCCCTTTTAGTGATTTATATTCTAAAGCTTTACGCTTTCATTGAAGGAGTCAAATTACGAACCTTGTTGCTCTCAAAATTTTCAGAAACAAAGTTCCAGTTAATGTGATTCCAGAATGTTTCTAGGTATTTTGCGCGAAGATTGCGGTAATCAACATAATAAGCGTGCTCCCAAACGTCAGCCACAAGTAAAGGTGTTGGACCACCATTTGTAAATGGAACTGCTGCATTTGAAGTTGAAACCAAGCTTAATTTGCCAGAAGCATCAGCGCAGAGCCAGATCCAGCCTGATCCAAACGTCTTTACGCCACCGTCTACAAACTTTGCTTTAAGCTCATCCAAGCTACCAAAGTCTCTAGTGATCGCAGCCATAAGCTTATCAGAAGGCTTTCCGCCCTGATTAGCTGGCGCCATGTTGAACCAGTAAAAAGTGTGATTCCAGATTTGTGCAGCATTGTTAAAAACACCACCAGATGAAGCTAGAACGATTTCTTCTAAGCTTTTGCCCTGGAGGCTAGCGTCTGTTTCGATAAATTTATTTAAATTATCGATGTAGGCTTTGTGATGTTTGTCGTAATGAAAAGTCATTTGCTCTTCATTTAAGAATGGAGAAAGAGCAGTTTTTGCGTAAGGTAATTCAGGCAGTTTAAACATAAGTGTCTCCTTGATTGTCAGTTAGCTATCAAAGAGACACTACATGATTTGTCTTATTCCCCCAACATTTTTCGCACAAAGGTAGGGAGAGCAAAGGCTGCACTATGCAATTCTGCATTATAATATCTAAGACCTTTGTCCTGAGAAAATTTGTGCGCCTTGTCTTTATTGAGATCCTTAACGGGGTGGTAGTTGCCTTTTACACCCATCTGCAAGCTCCACATACCCGTAGGGTAAGTTGTTGCGTGGAACAAAAGTGTGTGAACTTGGCTCTTACCGAAAATCTCTTTTAAGCATTTATTAAGTTCAACAAAAGTTCTTTCGTGGAACATCGGCGATTCACCTTGTGTCACAAGGATACCACCTTCTTTGAGAGCGTTTTTACAGTTGTTGTAAAATTCAGTTGTGAAGAGGCCCTCTGCAGGCCCAACTGGGTCTGAGCCATCGACGATAATGACATCGTAGGTTCCAGGAGCTGCATCTTTCACAAACTGAATACCGTCGCCCACGATAAGTTTTAATTTAGGATGATTAAAAGCAGAAGCAATAGTTGGTAAGTGCTCTTTAGAGGCACGAATGACCGCTTCGTCAATTTCGACCATAGTGACGCTGTCCACATCATCATAACGGAAAAGCTCGCGAATGGTTCCGCCATCGCCACCGCCAATAACTAAGACATTCTTTGCTTTGCCATGAGCTTGCATGATGGGGTGAGTGATCATTTCGTGATAATGATACTCATCACGCTCTGTGCACATAACCATGTTGTTAATTGCTAAAAACTTTCCGTATTTTTGTGATTCTAAGATACGAACACGCTGAAAAGGAGATTGTTCGTCAAAATAAACATCACCAGTGTAGCGTAAAGAAAGAGCTTGGTTTTCATCTTTATCTGTAAACCAAACAGAGCGCTCAAACTTTGGATTTGCGAGATCAAAAGTGGGCTCCGTGCGAATAGACTTGGGAACAAAGTCTGATTTTTTGATCACACTCAAAGATCCACGGTTCATTTCAATAGCAGAGTAGTTAGCTTCGAATGCTTTTTTAAGGTGTTCAAAAGAAACCCAAGGATCAACAGATTCACCACAAGTAAAGAGGTCAACTGCTGCATAACGGAACTCAGGCCAAGTGTGAATAGCAAGGTGACTTTCTTGGATTACAACCACACCGCTGACTCCCCAAGGAGAAAAGTGATGGAATGTAGAATTAATAACAGTGGCGCCAGCAATTTGCGCGGCTTCAACCATAGCCTTTTCGATAAGGACTACGTCGTTTAATGCCTCTGCATTGCAACCAGTAAATTCAACCAAGATATGTCTGCCGAGTGCGTTCAATGCCCTGACCTCCGATGAAATTGTGAATGAAGGGACCTTCTAGGTCCTTTTCTGTCACAGGGCAAGGAATTTTGCGCCACTGTGACTTTTATTTAGGTCTGATTTCAAAGCAGTGATGAATCTTTTTGTCGTGAAAATCCTGAGGGATAGAGTCCTCAGTAATATCCTGTATTTTATACTGGGTTTGAAAGCGTGGTTCGAGCTTAAACTTGCGCTTATTGTTTGAAAAATAGAGTACACCGTCAGTTTTTAACATGCTCATGGCCGTATCTACCAAAAAGCCTTGATCTCTTTCTACTTCAAAATCTGAACTCATTCTTTTTGAGTTTGAAAAGGTCGGTGGGTCTAAGAAAATAATATCAAATCGAGGCTGATTGCGATTTTCATGCATCCACTGCAAAGCATTTTCGACAATAAAAGAGTGCCCAGCTAGGTCGATATTATTCAGGCCAAAGTTGTCTTGGGCCCAATCAATATAGGTTCGAGACATATCAACGCTGGTGACTTTGCCCCCACCAAGAGCGGCAAAAACAGAAACTGAACCCGTATAACAAAATAGATTTAGGACTTTTTTGTCCTTAGAGGTTTTATAGATCTTTTGGCGCATGGGCCGGTGATCTAAAAAAAGACCTGTATCTAAGTAATCCTTTAAATTCACTTTAAACAGAGCTTGTGACTCTCTGACCGTAAAGAACTCCTGGCTTTCGCTTAACTTTTGGTACTGCTGAAGCCCCTCTTGGCGCTCCCTCTTTTTAAGAATGATCTTATCTGCTGAGGTTTTAAAGAGAGTCTCGAGAGCGCTGTAAACCTCAGGTGTTAGATTTTTGCCAGCATCTTTTACAGGATCAGATTTGTCATAGACTACAAAATGGTCTTTATAGACATCCACGATAAAGGGAACTTCGGGAATATCTCGATCATAAAGACGGTAAGCCTCGATGTGATTGCGATGAAGCCAAGGTTTAAGCTTTTTAAAGTTCTTTTCGAGGCGGTTTGCGATCATACTCATGGGCTCTGTTTAGACAATTATAGAGTTCTATGGTACTAAAAACTGAAGTGGATGAAAAAATAAAAAGAATTACAGCCTATCTAGCAAAAAATCAGCCTCATATACCTTGGGCTTTTGTATGCTCGCGCAACACTGTTTATTATACGGCGGGGGATTTTAAAGCCGAGGACCCAAGTTTGAGTCCTGTTGTAGTTCTGTTGCAGCAGATTTTTGAAGAATTCATTGATCATAGCTTTTTTATTCTTCGCGAGCGCATTTACACGAACTATCCGCCCTCAGCGAAGGATCTTGGGATGGTTAAAGTTGTAGGTAAGAGGATCTCGCAAATCGATACCACAATAAGTGGTGAGTCGGTGAGTCCGGAATTGCCAAATCAACTTGGTGAGGACTTTGAAAGTTCGTGGAATTGGGTAAAGCTCTCTCCCGCCCCACTTAACAAGATTAAAGGAATCAACCTAGAAGAGCACCCACAATTGGCAAACACTGATGTTAAAGACATTCCGCAAGCAATCAGTTATGTAAAAGGTCTCATTGAACGTGGGCCTGTCTTGCATGATTATGACCGCGAAATCGTTGCCATTCTCGTTAACCATGAAAAGAAAATTGTTGATATTGCAGTTAATAGCAATCACCTCAATAAGTCTTTGCATGCGGAAGTGAATCTCATCCAAAAGTTCACGCGCCAGAATAAACGCCTATTGCCCAAGGGTTTTGAAATATGGGTTAGCCATAAACCATGTAAAATGTGTGCAGGGATGATTTATGACTGCTCCGAAGAAAAAGAGCAGCCATTTGTGTTTTATTATGAAGATGTTTTGGGTCGACTCTCGCAGCAAACGATTTTAGATGAAAAGAATCTTAACCAAAAAATAGATTTATAATTTTAAGACCCTTGAGCTCTTAATTCAATAAGAGTTCGTTTGATATTTTCTTTGTTTTTGCTTTGGCTTTCTAGATCCTGAATAAAATCTTGTCCCAGCACTTGCAGGGCAATTTCCTCAGCATATTTATCAATTTGTCTCGCCTGAGATTTTAGGTCATCAATATTCTTTTGAATGATTGAAGTTGTGATTTCGATCTCTCGGTTTGTAGGAATGCCGTAAGTGCTACTAAAATAAGTGCTGCCAATCTTAGCTTCTTGGTCTAAGGCCTCTTTAATAGTTTTTAGAACGTCAGAATTTTTCTTTTTTTGCTCTAATTGCAATATGGTGGCATTTTTAATCATATTCAGACGTTCATGCATCAAATCAGTGAGTACATAGAGTGAAGCTAGGTTCTGTTTGGATGCAAGAACTCGCTGGTAAATCTGCTGTCTCACTTGTGGAGGCAAAGCAATGTAGTTTTGAACATCCTTAATTTGGATGCCAGAAATTTTGGCGACATTATCAACGTGTCTTTGGAAGTCATTTTTCTTTGAGCTCCAATAATAGCGAGAACCACGATTCTGAAACTTTTCGGAATCAACACCTAATTTTGAGGTAAGCAAAGCATCTCTGAGAGATTTAGGAGTGTTGATTTGGCGTGAAGCAAAATTTATGTTTTCAGGAGCTACACTACGAATGAGATTAAAGGTTTCAGTGGCACAGTTGTTATTTGAAAAATAGTACTTTCCTCTGTATCCCCAATTTTGCTCTTGGGCTCTAGTGACAAAGTCTTTGACTTGATCGCGATTGAATACAAGTGGGTAACTTAGAAGTTCACGCATTTCAAGTTTGGTATACTCATTGATAATATTGAGTAATGGCAAAATATAGAGACGCGAAGGATATTCCCCTGTGATGCCCTTGACGTTATCAATGCTGAGATCTGTGACGCCAGCTCGATAGCTCACCACTCGATGATGGGCGATGTCATTAATACATTCTTTCTCGGAAATAATTTTTCTCTCTGGGGAGCAAATTACTAAACGAATCATAGAGTGGCCCCATTTGGACATCATGGCTTCGCCATCGCCAGCGAGCAGATAATGAATAGAGGCAATACGATCCACAGGAAGTGATTCAAAGATTGCTCCACTAAATGTAGAATTATTTAAAGTAACATAGACTTGATCTCTTTGGGCACATTGAATTTGAGCGAAGGGTTCAAATTGAAAATGATTTGCCAAGAATCTGTATGCAGTGGGACGACGGCATTTATATTGGGGATCCATCAAAAAGAACTCAAAGTTTACTGAAAATGCTTCCTCTGGATTTTTAAATTCGTAGGGATTTGGTGATCTGGCCGTGCTATCATCTTCACTGACTAAATATTGGCCTTTGAATTCCTTTTTGTTCCACGAGATGGAATATAAAAACTGAGGATTGTCGGAGACATTATTCTTGTATTGATTCCAAGCGCAATGAAGAGGAGGAGAGCTTTCTGCA
>JBKHVM010000015.1:5300-44116 GCA_046570065.1 Bdellovibrionia bacterium | reverse complement strand
GCCCGATAGGGCGATGCTGGTTAACTCATGGATGAGTGCGTCCCAGCCACAGAGGGCTTCATATGCGCAGCTCTCGGCAAAAGGCTTTCTTAAAAATGGCGAACGCATCACGCTTGTCGGATGTCCCTGCAAAAGAGGACTTCTGTGGGCCCCAGCAGAGGGGCTAGGCTGTGGGGAGATTTGCACTGCTGAATGCGCAGGAGTAGAGGGGGCGCAGAAAGGGAGCTTCGATGGCGAAGTTGCCCCTCAGAATGGCGCACCAGGAACCGCGGGTGGTGTTTAAGGCAGAGCTGTGAAGAATTGGATGGCCACTGCTCTTGGATTAGAAGTTGAGATTTGCGCGGAACATGTAGACGCGATTTTCTTGGAGTTGATCTCCGGCACCAACTTCTTCACCGTAGGTGACAAGGTCCAAGTTAAATACTCCGAGTAAAGCAGAAGCACCTAGAGTGAGATACCCTTGATTTAAACCCACGCGGTATTGACCTTTCCACCAACTAAACATAGTCCAGTCAAATTCAAAACCAAGATGAAGACCTTTGCGGAAGTCATGTTTTGGATGAAGAATGTTTTTAAAATCCATAACACCTCGTCCACCAAAGATCCAAAAATCTGGATACTCCCATCTTGTGCCGATATCAATGACTCGATATATGCGCTCTGGCTCACCCACTGAATTATCACCAAGTAAACCCATGCTTTGACCAAAACCAAACTCACCGACGTTGCGTATGACTGCGCCAAAAGTAGGCCGAGCCAATTTCATCATCTTCCAGAACCAACCATCACCCGGCAATTCAGGGGTGTAGAGAATTCCAATATCTGCATCGACAGTAAAGCCCTCGTAGAGATCATCTTTTGAAATCAGATTTGGATCTGTTGCTGCTTCGATTGCCAAAATTGATTTGCTCGCAAAACCACGATTTACAAACTTACCTAATATTCCGACTGATGTACGCGAGTTAGGAATCCAATTGACTTCTCTGCCATAACCTAATGCTACAGTTGTATCTGCAATGACAGTGGCATCAATGGCAGGCCCTACTTTTTGACGTGGTGTTAATTCCACAGAGAGATCCAACGGAATAACCCCTACTCCCCAATTAGGCGCTACCCAAATTCCTGTCGCTGGGGCTAAGCGAAAACCAAAAGTTGAGCCGTACTGATCTTCGATCACTTCCATGATTGCTTGCTGTTTTTGATTTTCGGTCGCATTGGGTAAGTTCTGGGCCTCTTCAATATCTTTTGCAAAACTAAAGAATGAGGCTGTCACTCCACCCTCAATCGACATATTTATTTCGTGATTTTCACGACGAGCCAATCCTGCTGGATTATAAAATAAACCTGAATAATCATCGGCAACTGCAACAAAAGCATTCCCCATTCCTAGGGCACGAGGAGAGACATAGTGATTGTGAATTTTAAATGAGACAGAATCCTGCTGAAACCCCTGAGCTGTGGAAGCTAATAAAACAAGTACGGCGGATAAATATTTGCACCTAGACCCCATGGAAATTCCCTCACATTTTCTTTTCAAAAGTTTAGCGGCAAATTACTATGAACTGTATGCGACTTTGTGTATTTTTTAATTTTTTGACTTTAGTCCTACTTAGCCAAGTAGCATTGGCTGCACCCAAAGTGCGTACAGATTTACCAGCTTCCGATCTTAAACCAGGTCCCATCGAAAGCTACTCTCCGTCTCGCCCTAAAAGTCCCTTTGTTGTGACTTCAAGTTTAGGTTATTCAATGGGACCTCAGCTAGAATACGACGAGCCTCTCTCCACTTCCTTTTTAGGAATTAATATCAGACAAAATCGTTTTGAAACCGGTGAGATTGATATTTGGCTCAACAATGCCAATCTTGTTGGGATCTTTGCTGGAGCTCGCTATATTTTTAGTGATGACTCTGTTCAAAAATCATATAGCAAACTCAGTGCTGGTATGTATTTGTCACCAGATGAAGGTTTCGTCAATTTTATAACTATTAAGAGATTGCAAGTGCGCGGAGCCATAGGCTGGGAAAACTTTTTAGACGTCAACCACAGCCTCTCCGTAGAAGCAGGTCTCGGTGCTGCGATCATCGGCTTTGAGTATTTTGCGCACTTAGGTTGGAACTGGTTTTTCTAAATCTCCAAGAACCTGATCTAATACCCTTGCCACTTCTTTTTCGAGGTCTTTTAAAGTTCCCGTATTGTAGATGATGTATTTTGTTTTTTCTTTTTTTCGATCAATGCTGATTTGATTTTGCAGACGCGCCTGAACCTCGTCTTCAGTCCAGCGATTGCGCTGCCTCACTCTTTCAATTTGCAACTCCTGAGGCGCGTACACTAAAACCACAGCATCGAATTGATCTTGTAAGTTTTTTTCAAATAAAAGAGGTACGTCGTAAAACGCCAAGGACACTCCTTGATCCTGAAGATATAGCCGCTCCGAACGCACACTTTGCTGAACTAGAGGATGGATGACACTCTCTAACCATTCTTTTTCTTTTGCATTATCAAAAACAATTTTTGCCAAACGACTGCGATTAACCTCTTGGTTATCGTCTAAAATTGCTTCACCAAAATGCTCCACAACAGGACCATAGGCTGGACCGCTTTTCTCTAAAACTTCTCGAGCTTTGCGATCAGCGTCTAAAACTGAAACACCACTGCGTCTGAGAATATCTGCAACAGTGGATTTTCCACTCCCTAGACCTCCGGTCAGTCCTATCCATTTCATGGGCCTAACTCCTTAAGCAAAAAGATGAATCTCCGATAATGAGTATAAGGAATTTTTTAGAATGTCACAAAATTTTGAGCAGTTTGGTAAATATATTTTATTAGAGAAACTGGCTGCCGGTGGAATGGCAGAAGTTTACTTTGCAAAATCTACGGGCGCCGTCGGCGTCAGTAAGTTTATTGCTATCAAGCGTATTTTGCCTCAATTTTCTGAAAACCCTGAGTTTGTTGACATGTTTAAAGAAGAAGCCAAACTCGCGGTGAACTTAAACCACTCCAATATCGTTACAATTTTTGACTTTGGTGTGGAGCGAGGACAATTCTACATTGTCATGGACTACGTTGAAGGCAAAAACCTGAGACAAGTCACAACAGAGTTCAAAAAACAAAACCGTGCCCTCTCCATTGAAGATGTAGTTTATGTTATTAAAGAAGCCGCTGCTGGGTTAGATCACGCACATCGCTGCGTCGACGCTCAAACAGGTAAACCTCTTAATATTATTCATCGTGATATCAGTCCACAAAACATCATGGTTTCCTACGAGGGTGAAGTAAAGCTGATCGACTTTGGTATCGCCAAAGCTGAAACTCAAATGGAAGCCACTAAAGCAGGTACCTTAAAGGGCAAATATGGCTATATGAGCCCGGAGCAAGCAGAAGGGCAGAACGTTGATGCCAGAACTGATGTCTTTGCCTTAGGGATTGTCTTGTGGGAATTACTTGCTAACGAAAAACTTTTTACAGCCAGCAATGAAGTTGCAATTCTCAATAAAATTCGTACATGCCAAATTCCTCCTATTCGCAAATTGTGCCCTAATGTTCCGCTGGAATTAGAGAAAATTGTCAATAAAGCTCTCGCTAAAGACCGAGCCCTACGCTATGAATCAGCTGCCGCTCTCCATCGGGATCTTAACCGTTTTTTAAACATGGAATATCCCGACTTTTCTCCACAAGAGTTTTCTAAAACTTTAAAAAACTCCTTTGCTGATGATTTCTTGGCAGTTCAAAAAAAGCGTATCGCCTACTCCAAAGTGCAAGGCAATAGTCCCGAAGAAAAAACTCAGATGATGAAGACCATAACGGATATTCGCTATCCTCAAAATGGTTTCCCAGCAGATATTCCAGCATTCGAGCCAGAAGAGCCAGGAATTGAGTTGAACACTTCAACAAATCTTAAAGTGGATTTGTCACAAATTCCAAGCACTGAAGATTTAGCAACAGGTATTCACAAAACTGGAATTCACACAAAAACCAAGATTCCTGGACAGACAGCGATTACCAATCTTTCCACGCTGAACAAACCACAGATACCCAAAGCTCCTCCATTAAAAAAAGTGCAAGAGCCATCAAGCAATTGGCTTACGCCCGTGCTCGTTGCTATTTTCACTCTCGGCACCACCTATTTAGCTTGGGAAGAGGGTTATCTTGATAAATTAAATCTACACCGTGTTCCTGTGGTAGGTTTAATTTTTAAAAAGCCGATCACAACAACTTCGTCACTTCAATTAAACGAGAACAATCCCAATACTGCTGACACTGTCAACACTACAGATATGTCTTCGGCTACGCCACCAACTTCGATGCAAGATCCCGGCATCCAATTGCGACAAGTTAAAAATTCTCCTCAAAACAAAACACGACTTATTTACCTCAAGTCCACTCCAACCAATGCGCAAATCATTGTGAACGGAAAGGTTTACCCAGGTAGGACCCCTTCCCATGTCCGCATTAATATGGAGCCTGGACGAGAAGATATCGTAGTTGTTTCTAAGGAAGGTTTTTCTAACCAAGTGATCCGTTTTAAACCCACAGATCAAACTGGTATTGGACAAGATCAAACTCTTTCTATTGCTCTTGAACCTGAGATTAAAGCAAGAGTTGTGATTAGAAATGCTGTTCCTTATGACGTGCAAGTCTATATCCGCAGAGCAGGATCAAATGAAGAAGCTATGAAATTTAAATTAGGGGTTAACGGTAAAATCACTACCAGCTTAACTATCGGCTTCTACGAAGTTCGCATTCGATCTGAACTATTTGGTGATGCTCAGTTAAGCGACCTTGAAGTGGCAAAACCACGCAGCAGTATGGAAGAAACCTATTACGAGATCAAAGATAAATAAACATGACTAGTTCTAGTACTTTTCTCACAATCGGCAAAGCACTCAATCATTGTTCCTTTAGAGATTCTAATGCCGTTGCCACTCAGTTTAAATCTAATGGCCAATGGATTACCAAAAGTTGGCAAGAGTATTATAACGAAATCAAATATTTTGCCCACTTTCTCTGTGACTTAGATTTAAAGGCTGGAGATCGAGTTGCTGTTATTTCTAACACTCGTTATGAGTGGGCAATAACAGATTTCGCTTGTTTAGGAGCACAATTTGTTGTGGTCCCTGTCTATGCCAACAATACTTTGCAAGATATCCAATTTATTCTCAATAACTGCCAAGCCAAAGTTGTAATCGTAGAAGATCGCAACACGTGGTCACAAATCAAAACCATTCAAGAGAACTGTCCAGAACTAAAAACCTTAATTTCTTTTACAAAGATCTTTGAAGACGCAAGTGTTGTATTCTTCCAAGATGCCATCCTTAAAGGCGAAAAATTGCATCAACAAAAAGAAAATCTCTTCTTTGAAAGATGTCAAAATATTTTACCTCAAGACACTGCTACTATCCTCTACACTTCTGGCACCACTGGCCAACCCAAAGGGGTTGTCTTGACTCATGAACAAATCATTTCTGAAGTGAGTGAAGCTTTTCCCCTTTGTGGTGCAACAGAAAAGGATACCAGTCTGAGCTTCCTCCCCTACGCTCACGTCCTTGGGAGGATCGAGCTGTGGGGACACATGTATATCGGTTACACCTTAGCTTTTGCCGAAAATTTAGAAAAGCTAAGAGACAATCTTCAGGAAGTTAAACCAACATTTTTAATATCTGTACCGCGAATTTTTGAAAAAGTTTACACCACCATATTGAGCCAAGCTGAAGCCAACCCGATCAAAAGTAAACTTTTCCATTGGGCCTTAAAAATTGGCATGAAGGTGGGAGACAAAAAACTTTCTCATCAGATATTACCCCTAGATCTTCTAGCAGAATATGAAGTTGCTAATCGTTTGGTACTAAGTAAGATTCGCATGGCCTTTGGTGGACGCTTGCGTTTTGCTATTAGCGGTGGCGCTCCTCTCTCACGCGAAATTGCTTTATTCTTTCACGCTTGTGGCGTGCTTATTCTAGAGGGCTACGGCCTCACTGAAACCACTGCTGCAATTTGCGTAAACACACCTTTTAACTATCGTTTTGGCTCTGTTGGACGCCCCATTGGTGATGTGCAAATTAAAATTGCTGAGGATGGCGAAATTCTCGTAAAGTCCAAAAAAGTTATGAAAGAGTATTATCAAAATCCAGAAGCAACAGCTCAGGTACTTCAAGAGGGTTGGTTTGCTACTGGTGATATTGGTGAGTTTTTAATTGGCGGTGATTTAAAAATCACTGATCGCAAAAAAGATCTCATTAAAACAGCCGGTGGTAAGTACGTAGCTCCACAAAAAATTGAAGCGCTCATAAAACTTCACCCCTTAGTTGCTTATGCTCATATTCATGGTGATCAAAAAAAATATGTGGTTGCAGTACTCAGTCTCGATAAAGTTCATGTGCAAAATTTTGCAAGAGAACAAAACCTTCCCACAAATGATTGGGAGTCTCTCCTGCAGAGCGCACCTGTGCAAGACCAAGTTCGCAAAATCATCGCCGAAGTAAATAAGAGTTTAGCGAGCTATGAAAGTATTAAAAAGTTTTATGTTACTTCGGATGAATTCACAGTGGCCACAGGAGAGCTCACTCCGTCACTGAAATTAAAACGCCGCTTTTTAGATCATAAATATCAAAAGCAAATAGAAGAGATGTACTAGGACTTCACCATAGATAGATACGAATACCTAGATTTAAAAAGTACCCACTCATATTGAGAACACGGTTGTCACCGTTAGCAAATTTAACTACGTCTCCACTGTCATAAACTTGATTGCTAAAAGTCGTCACTGTTTCTGTGGCAGTGAGTTTATCAAAATTCATGGCACGATAGCCAATTTCAAAAATATATGTCGTGGTATCAGAAAAAAATCCTTCAAAACCCAAACCACCACTTAAATGCTGAGCCGAGCCTTTCATTTTAAGAACGTGATCCACAACCCCCGGGAATGCCGCCAAGCCATCTGCTGTTAGATCGTAGGTATTATCTACAGTGATAGATCCAGAGCCATAGTTAAAAAATGCAAAGGAGCGCGTGCGAGGCGTCGACTGCAAATTAAATTCTACCCCTACTTTGGGAACGTAACCAGAAATTTTACTCTCGATTTCATACAAGACGGTGGTGCCACTCGTTGCCTCAACTCCTTTTAACACTGCAGGAGAAATAAATTCCAACCCCAGTCGCAAATTAAGATATTGACTGGCCCACATAAAACCAAATTCACCGCTAGTATCTAAAGAGTAGCCTTTAGAGTACTCCAAACTCGATGCCGTCTCACCCTCAAAGAAAGTTTTACCAGTTCCGCTGGGCCCCCCTCCAAGAATGAGATAGGATGCAAACTTCTCTTGCGTGAGATTAAAAACTCTAGCCTGCACATTTGTGGAGAGAAAAATTAAAACAATAAACCAAAACCACTTCATTTAGTAACCTTGGTTATATCAATGACAACTTTTGCCGTTTGTTTTTTTCCTTTAACTTCATAGAACTTAACTTTAGTTCCCGGACTGAGTTTAAATTTCATTTGCAAAGTCGAATCAATTGGATCCAAAATCATTTCGCTTTTTTGCACCAACTTCGCTTTCTTTAGTTTTGCAACTAGTTGTTCTTCTTGAATGCGTGAGCTTAAAATTTGACTAAAATCCACTCGCAGTTCTTGAGTCTGAGGCTTGTACTCAGCAAAATAATAGCCGGGTCTACCTAAAAAACGTTTACCATCTTGATCGCCAATCGAAAGAACTATGCGCTCTTTGTTTTTTGCTGAGATCAAGCCCGCATCAAGAATCGAGAACCCACTACCTGCAATTCCTCCCTGGTGAGAGATAGATTTAGATGGGATTGCCGCCCAGGCAGAAGCCTGAAGAAATGCTGTTACTAAAGTAAAAATAAGAAATTTCATCGCAATAACCTCCTCCGTGAAGCCTTCGCTTTTGTCCCCTTTATTGAAGCATTAATTGCCCCACAACGTCCACTGTCAAAATTCTAGACAGCTGAAAATTGTGTTTAAAGCCTACTGAACTAGGCACAGGCTTTGTAGTACATTTCACTGATGTAAAAAATCTCGGAGGAGTTTATGAAAAAAGTAGCTTATTGGGCGAGTGTGCTGATGTTAGCTTTTGTTGTTGGCTGTGCTGATGACAAATCTAGCTCTAACAACAACACTGGAACAGCCACAACCCCACTGGATGCTTGTATTCAACAAGGAACTTGTAATTCTTCGCTTTACAACAACTACACTAACTACGGCTGGGTGGCTCACCCCTACACAGGATACTATCAATATCCAAACAGCTATCAGCACCAAGTTGGTTATTACAACTATTACGGCGCTAGCCCCTACTACAACTACTGTTCTTGCCCTAGCGGCTTTCAGGCTGTCTACAGCGCTCACATCGGCTTGGGTTGCTTAAGAGACAACTACTATCAGGCTTACAGCGCCTATTCTATTTTTACTCCCTATGTGCAAATACAAGCCGGTTTTAACTTAGGTACTGGTACCCCAATGAACAATCACTGGGTCAATATTCCAAGAATTTCTAACATGGAAGGCTACGCAAATAACTCTTGCTTGTTCACTAACACCGCAACTGCCTGTTATGTAGGCGCCCAAAACACTTGTGCTTCGGGCTCTCAGTGTATCCCAACAGCAGCTGGCTCTCCCATCGGCCTCTGTATTCGCAATTAGATCAAATTTAATACCTGAGGGATGCGGCAATCTCGGGTAGCTAATAAGCCGCACGACGGGCCCCGAATAGGGGCCTTATCTATTTGCGCCGCATCATTTATCAACAGCAGACCCTACTTGTTTTCTCCTTTATAGCTATTCTCCTCTGTGATAGGTCTTTCCCATTGGAGGATCTATGTCGATGACCCACTCTCAAAATCCCTTACTAAAAACTTCATCTTTTTTTGACCAAGCCATTCCTTTTACAGAAATCGAAGTCAAACATTACGTTCCCGCAACTGACGAAGCTATTGCTGTTGCTAAAAAAAATCTCGACGCTATCAAAACAAATCCCGCAGCGCCAACATTTGAAAACACTATTGCAGCCCTCGATAAAGCCACTGAACTTTCTGATCATGTGATTGGTATTTTTGGTAATCTCGAAGTAGCTCACGCTAGCGAAGAGCTGCAAGCACTAGCAAAAGAAATTTACCCGAAAGCTTCTGCTCTTAGCTCAGACATCACCCTTGATGATCAACTTTTTGCTCGCGTAAAGAGTGTTTATGATCAACAAGCTTCTCTGGATTTAACGTCTGAACAAAAAACTTTACTTAAAAACACTTATTTGATGTTTGTTCGTAATGGAGCTTTATTGAATCCAACTCAAAAAGAACGTCTTCGCCAAATCGATCAAGAGATGGCTGTGCTTTCTCCTAAGTTTTCTGAAAACGTATTAAAAGCCACCAATGCTTTTGAAATGGTTTTAGAGAATCCTGCTGATGTAGATGGCTTGCCTGAATCAGCTCTTGAAGCTGCAGCTCACGCCGCCGAGACCAAAGGTAAACCTGGTAAGTGGTTGGTAAATTTACAGTTCCCATCGTACATGCCATTTATGACTTATGCGAAGAATCGCACTTTGCGTGAAAAATTATGGCGTGCAATGTCTTCTAAGGCCTTCAATGACTCTTTCGATAACCAAGAGATTATCTTAAAAATTGTAAATCTTCGTCACGAGCGCGCTCAGATTTTGGGCTACAAGACTCACGCAGACTTTGTCCTTGATGAACGCATGGCAAAAGATCCTGTTACCGTTCAGAACTTTCTCGAAAGAATTCGCAAAGCTTCTCTGGTGGCAGCAAAGCGTGACGTAGAAGACCTCAAAAATTTTGCTCAAGAGTTAGATGGCCTCAATGATATTCAGCCTTGGGATTTGATGTACTACTCTGAAAAGTTAAAAGAAAAAAAATACGCTTTTAATGAAGAGGACCTTCGCCCTTACTTTAAACTTGAAAATGTGGTGGAAGGTGTTTTCGCCCACGCCAAAAAACTTTATGGTTTGAGCTTTAAAGAAAACCCAGAGCTTCCTAAGTATCATCCTGAAGTCAAAGTGTACGAAATTTACGAAGAAAACACCCAACGCTACATGGGTCTGTTTTACACTGACTTCTTTCCGCGCGAGACCAAAAAAGGTGGCGCTTGGATGACTCAGTATCGCGGTCAGGGGCTTATGCAAGACAAAGTTTTGCGTCCTCACGTGAGCATCGTTTGTAATTTTACTAAACCAACTCCGACAAAGCCAAGCTTGTTAACTTATGATGAAGTGCGCACTTTGTTTCATGAGTTTGGCCACGCCCTCCACGGCATGCTTTCAGATGTCACATACCGCAGCTTGAGTGGAACCAATGTTTATTGGGACTTTGTTGAGTTACCATCGCAAATTATGGAAAACTGGACTGGAGAAAAAGAAGGACTCGAACTTTTTGCACGTCACTACCAAACTGGCGAAGTCATGCCGATGGAGTTGATTGAAAAACTTAAAGCTGCACAAAAATTCCAAGCAGGTTGGTTCTCTCTTCGCCAAGTGCAATTTGCGACATTGGATATGAAGTGGCACACGACAGATCCTTCAACGATCACTTCTGTTGATCAGTTCGAAGAACAAGCAACTGCCGAGACTCGCCTCTTCCCGAAAATTGCAGGTACAAATTCGTCAGTGGCCTTTAGCCACATTTTTGCTGGCGGCTACTCTTCGGGATATTACTCTTACAAGTGGGCAGAAGTTTTGGATGCAGATGCTTTTGAGTTCTTTAAAGAAAAAGGTCTTTTCGATACTGAAGTGGCTCGTCGCTTTAAAGATAATATTCTTTCAAAAGGCGGAACAGAACATCCCATGGAATTGTACAAACGTTTCCGTGGACGCGAACCCGATGCTGATGCTTTATTAAGAAGAGATGGATTGATTTAAAGTGAAAAACTTAAAAAGCAAAAAACTCAGCTTAAAAAGCAATAACAAAATTGCTCTTGTCTACCGCCTGCGCACCCAGCAGGCGGTCAACTTGGCAAAAGAACTCGCACAATGGCTACAGCATCAAAACTACCAAGTGTACACTGCCCCTGAACAAAAAATTGTCCCAGGCACAAAGGCACTCACTAAAAACTCTGAACTCTCAAAAATGGGTCTGGTGATTGTTCTTGGTGGTGACGGTACCTATTTGCGTGCCGTGCGCTTGTTAGAAGGACGACAAGTTCCAATTCTGGGTTTTAATATGGGGAACTTAGGTTTTCTCACAGCCCATAACGCTGATGATACTTTTAAAGTGGTGGAAGCAACCCTTAAAGGACAAATGAAAACCTGTCCGCGTTCTATGCTGAGAGCTGAGATTCGCAAGAACGGAAAAGCTCGCTTACAAGTAGACGCTTTAAATGACTTGGTCATTGAGCGCGGACCTCACTCTCAGCTAATCAATTTAGCAATTTATTCGGAGCGATTTTTGGTGAGTGAAGTTAAGGCCGATGGCTTTATTATTTCTTCGCCATCAGGCTCAACAGCATACAATCTAGCTGCAGGTGGCCCCATCATGCACCCCGAAGCCAAAGCTTTTGTGATCACGCCAGTAGCTCCTCACTCTCTCACGTCACGACCCTTGATTTTTCCGGATGATCGCAATTTGGAGTTTCGTTTAGAGGGAACAGCTAAAGCACAGCTTATCGTTGATGGACAAAAAATGGCTGATATTCAAAAAGACGATGAAGTTGTTGTTTCACGCAGCCCTTACGATCATTGGATTGTGAGAGCCCTAGATCATAACTTTTTTCATTTACTCAGAGAAAAACTCCGTTTTGGAGATCGTTAAAAAGGAGATACCATGTTAGCAGAACTCAAAGTTACAAACTTTGCCATTATCGACAATCTGCACATCCATTTTAAAAATGGCCTCAATATACTTTCGGGTGAGACGGGTGCTGGTAAATCTGTTTTACTAAAAAGTTTGTCGCTGCTCATGGGTGGAAAGAGTTCTGGTGACATTATTCGCACGGGGGCCATGCGAGCCACTATCGAAGGAAGCTTTGATCTGAGCACGCGCCCTGATATTGTGCAGCACCTCAAAGAAATGGGGCTCGAACTCGAAGAAGAAATTCTGGTGGTCAGACGCGTGATCTCTGCCGGTGATAAATCAAAAATCTACATGAATGGTTCGCTCTCTACTCTTAATAACTTACGAGATATTGTTGCCCCTCTTATTGAAGTGACGGGTCATGCGGCTCCCCTTATCGAAATGACAGGTCAGCATGAAAATAAAAATCTAATGTCCAAACACTATCATCTCGACTTGTTAGATCAGTATGCTGGAACTTGGGACAAACGTTTGCTCTTTGAAGAAAAATACAAAAGATACCATCAAATTTTTACCGAGATTCAGAACCTCGAAAAAGACGCTCAACAAAAAGAGCAGCGTCTTGATTTTTTGATGTATCAAAAAAATGAAATTGAAGCTCTCAACCTTTCTGCTGAAGCGGACAGTGATCTTGAAACAGAGGTCAAAAAACTTAAAAATATTGCTCGCCTCACGCAGTTTGTAGAAATGGCAGAGTCTGCTCTCTGTGGAGATGAAGACTCGGCCACTGTGCGCTTAAAAACTGTTCTTAAAAAGGCTCACGAGTTTAGTGCCATTGATCCTGTAATTCGCCAAAAACTCGAAGGTCTCGAACAAGCACAGAGCTTGATCGATGAATCTATTTATGATCTCCGCAAATACGTTTCTAAAATTGATTCTGAGCCTGAAAATCTGGAAGAACTTGAAGCTCGCCTCAGCGATTTACGCAAACTTCAGAAAAAGTATGGCTCAGATATTTCTGAAATCTTATCTGCACTTAATGAAATCAACGAAGAGATCAACACCTTAAATCATGCTGATCACAAAATTGAAGCCCTCAAAAAAGAAGCGGAAAGTACACATAAAGATCTTCAAGTTCTAGCGAAGGACTTGCACAAACGCCGCAGCACTGGTGCTCAACTTTTAGCTGATAGTGTGAATGCTGAGTTGTTAGATCTTAACATGAAAGGTGTGATCTTTCATGTTGATGTCGCCACTCTTGAGGACTTGAGTTCAACTGGCATTTCTGATGTGGAATTTATGAGCCAAACATCGGCAAAGGACACTAAAAAACCGTTGGCAAAGTTTGCCTCTGGCGGTGAGTTGTCGCGTATTTTACTTTCTCTAAAACGCGTGGTGGGCTCAAGCTCTCAACCTCGCACATACATTTTTGATGAAGTGGATACTGGGGTTTCTGGAGAAACTGCAGAAAAAGTAGGTAAAAAGCTCAAGTCGATTGCTCATGGTCAGCAAGTCATTTGTGTCACTCACTTGCCACAAGTGGCAGCTTTTGGCGATGTTCATTATTTTATTCAGAAAGTAACACAAAAAGATTCAGCCCACATGGAAGTCGCTGAGCTAGATCAGAAAAATCGCGTGCAAGAAATTGCTCGTCTGATCAGCGGTGAAAAAATAACAAAAACTTCGCTTGCTCATGCTAAGGAGTTGTTAGATCTTGCTCAGGTATAAAGAATACCAAAGGATCTACAATGAAATATCCAGAAGCTTATAAGGCCCTTGATTCTGTTCAAAGTGGCAACAGTGTTTTTATTCATGGCGGAGCAGCGACTCCTTCAATTTTGATTGAAGCTTTGGTTGCTCACGCACCTCGCCTCGAAAATGTCGAGATCATGCACTTGCACACTCACGGCGAGCCTATCTATGCCCATCCTGAATATAGAAAGTCTTTTAGAGTTTCTAATCTATTTGTTGGCGCCAATATGCGACCTTTTGTGAACTACGAAAGTGTCGATTATATTCCCTGCTTTCTATCTGAAATACCAAGTCTCTTTCGCAAAAAAATTAAAAAAGTCGATGTGGCCCTTGTCCATGTTTCTAAACCAGATGCTCACGGCTATTGCTCTTTAGGCACCAGTGTTGACGTGGCAAAGGCCGCAGTAGAAGCTGCGAGCTGCGTGATTGCTCAGGTCAATCCACAAATGCCGCGAGTTCATGGCGATGGTTTAATCCATATTTCTCAGATCCACAAAATGGTAGAGGTCAATGAACCTCTTCACACTTCTCATTGCAAAGATTTAGCACCGGAAGAAGTGTTAATCGGAAAAAATGTCGCCACCCTTGTTGAAGATGGCGCAACTCTCCAGATGGGCATTGGCACCATACCAGATGCTGTTCTAGCAGCTCTCACCGGCCATAAAAACCTCGGCATCCACACCGAGATGTGGTCTGATGGCGCCCTCCCCTTAATTAAAAAAGGTATTATTAACAACTCGCAAAAGAATTTTCATAAGGGCAAAACAGTTTCGGCATTTATCACTGGCTCGCAAGAAGTTTTTGATTTTATCAACGATAATCCGTCAGTCATAAATTTAGACGTTGGTTATGTTAATAATCCGACAATTATTGCTCGCAATAAAAAAGTCACAGCTATTAATAGCGCTGTCGAAATTGACCTCACCGGACAAGTCTGTGCAGACTCTATCGGCCCACGCCTTATTTCTGGTGTTGGTGGACAAGTTGACTTTATACGAGGTGCCGCTTTGAGTGAAGGTGGTAAACCCATAATTGCACTCACATCACGAACCAAAAAAGGAATTTCTCGTTTGGTTCCAACTCTCAAAGAGGGAGCTGGAGTGGTCACCACACGCTACCATGTTCACTATGTCGTGACAGAATATGGTTGCGCTAATCTTTTTGGTAAAAGCATTTCTGAAAGAGCCAAAGCTCTTATCAGCATTGCACACCCGGAGGATCGCGAAAATCTCTCTCGTCAGTGGCATGACCTCCACCAAATAAAGACTTAACTCCGAGTTAGGACAAAGGATATGGCTCACAAAAAACGAACCAATGAGGCCAATGCTTTTAAAAATTGGATTCACGACGGAACGCTAAAAAAGTGGGCCAAAGCCATTCAGCAGGTGGAAAAAAGTTTTAATGCAAAAAAATTACTCTCCCTTTCGGTACAACTTAAAGATCATGAGTTAAAAGGAAGAGTTCATCTCATCGCAGAGTCCTTCCACGAACTTCTTTCGAATGATTATGTTACATCTTTAAGAGTTCTCCAAAATGCAGCTCTGCTTTCAATAAGCAAAGAGCAAGGCTTAAAAGGCTTTGAACTCTGGCCCCTTCTGCATTTTATTCAGATCTACGGGCTGGATCACTTTGAAGAATCCATGGAGGCCATTGAAGTACTCACAGAACACTTTTCTGGAGAGTTTGCCGTGCGCCCCTACATTTTAAGAGATGCCAACAAAGCTCTGTCCTACTTGCAAAAGTGGTCACAGTCTTCTAATGAACATCTCAGACGCTTGAGCTCCGAGGGCAGTCGTCCGCGTCTTCCTTGGGGACAGATTTTATCAAATATAATTGCTGCACCTAAATTGACCACTGCGATCCTTGAAAATCTAAAATATGACTCTTCTCTCTACGTTAGAAAATCAGTGGCCAATCATCTTAATGATATCAGCAAAGATCATCCTGAGTTTGTATTGCAACTCCTCAAAGTTTGGAGTCAAAAAAGCCCTTCTCAACATCGAGATAAAATTCAGTGGATTCTTCGGCATAGTTTACGCACGCTGATTAAAGCCGGAAATCCCAAGGCCTTAATACTTATGGGAGTAAATCCAAAAAACAAAATTGCTGTTTCAAATTTCGAGATTGATCGAGAACAAATTAAGATTGGAGAAAAAATAACTTTTTCTTTTAATCTACTCAGCTCTACTCAAGAAAACGTCATTGTCGACTATAAGATCTATTTTAATAAAGCCGGAAATAAATCTAGCTTCAAAGTCTTTAAACTCAAAAAAACATCTTTAGAAAAAAACAAAAAACAATGGTTCGAAAAATCTCACTCTTTTAAGCCGGTAACGACAAGGACCCTGTATCCAGGGGTGCACCATCTTTCGTTGCTAATAAATGGCAAAGAGAGTTCCAAGAAAAAGTTTATTTTAAAGTAGATCCTAACTACCAACCATTTTGCAGAATTTTTTCGAGCCAGAAAACACCAATTTGAGTTTTGACATCGCTTAATTCTCCACGCCTTAACATTCCAAAAAGTTGTGCGATTGGAACTTCATGCACAGTGAGCTCCTCACCTTCATCTAATTGATTGGTGCCAGGAGTAAGATCTGTAGCGACATAGATCGCAATTTCTTCATCCGCATATCCAATAACAGGATGAATTGTAGTCAAATAACGTAAATTCTGAGTGGTACATCCAGCTTCTTCTTTGAGCTCCCTCAGAGCCGTGGTTTTTAAGTCTTCTTGAGCATCCCTCTTACCCGCTGGAAACTCCCACATAAATTGCTTAACTGCATGTCGATACTGTTTCACCATCAATATGGTTTCAGAGTTTAATATTGGGATTACCATCGCTGCACCTGGATGCCGAATATATTCACGATAAGCAGACTTGCCTGACTCCAAAAGAACTTCGTCACGATAAACTTTTAAATACCCACCCTCATAAACTGTCTTGGTAGTGATAACTTTTTCAGACATGAATTTCCTTTTTTCAAAAACTCGACTTTTGACTAAGCCTTAGGTCCAAAATACTCTGCCAAGTATTGACCCCAAGACCTATCTCCTTCAACCTTAAAGTATATGATCAGGAGGATCTATGAAAACAATTAATAAGCTGCTTTTGGGTCTAGTAGTCTCTGCGGCCTTAGTTCTAATCACGACTGATGAAGCTGAAGCCCAAAGACGTGGAGGTGGTGGTGGAACTTTCTTTTCTGGTGATAGCTCTATTGGTTTCGGCATAGCACTTGTTCCTGCTTCACAGGATGATCTTGATAAAGTAATTGATGATTACAATTCAAACAATTCAGCTAACACAAAAACTTTTGGCTCTGGGTATGAGTTTTTTGCCAACTGGATCTATCGTTATCAAAGATCAGATTATGCATTTATTTTTAGACCTTCGTATTTTATGCAAAGCACTTCTGGCAGTGGTAATGACTTAAAACTAACAGGTTTCACTGTTTATCCTATGTTCCGTCTTTATGCTTTAGAAAACAGTTTTATTAGTTTCTTCTTACAGGCTGGTTTAGGCTATTCTTCACTGTCTGGAGATGTCGAGTTGGGTGCAGATAAATTTAACTTTGAAGGATCTGCTTTTGGTGCTATCGGCGGCATTGGTGCTGATTTCTGTTTTATCGAGGGTCATTGCCTTACAGTAGAAGGAAATCTTCGCTATAGCCCCATAGTGCGCAATACTGTAGAGGGTGGTTCATGTACGGATACAGCAACTCTTCAGTGTTCTAAAGGAAAAGAATTTGAGTTTAACGACAAAGACGTTGGAACAACTCTTTCTGGTATCCAAGGACTCATCGCTTACACTTTAAAATTTTAGTGATTTGAATAAGCATTTGCACTGTTTAAAAATGAGATCCAAAAAAGACTTTGTGTGAATTCCACAAAGTCTTTTTTCTAAGACACGACATCATCCGCAATGAAAAAAATTAAAGACCAAATTAATCTAACAAATCAGAAACTGGATATAGAGAGTGCCAAGACCAAGTTTGCTCTTTTAATTTCAGAACTTTTATCTCAGGCCCTAACCACGATCCCAAATTAAAAGAACGCAGTTCCCTAACATTGCTGGTCACAATATAGTCATCAAAGACATGCATATGCCCAGAAACAACAGCATCGACTTTGTTTTCTACTGCAATTTTATGAGCATGATTACGAATGTAGCCTAGAATTTCGGACTCTTTTTCTGCACGATATTGTGAGCTATGTTGTCGGCTCTTGGCGCTGGCTTTAAGCCCAAGATTCTTCCAAAAACGACCAGGAAGCACATTGGCCAAAAACTTCATCCACCCTTGCCTAATAAAAGAACGATAGCGCAAATAAGCCAGATCTTCCAGATTGATGAGATCACCATGCTCTACCCGCACGTTCAATCCATTGAGCTGATAAATCTGAGCTTCTACGAAGACATCCATTCCTAATTTGTCTTTAAAGAAACCATCAATATGCACATCATGATTTCCTTCGACAAAAATTAATTTCATTCCATGAGCTTTCAGCTCTTTAAGTGCTTCTACAATATGGGGATACATTTCATAGAATACTTGATGCTTTCCAATCCACAGATCAAAGATATCACCCAGTAAAAACAGGTGATCCCCTGGCTTAGAATGAGTCTTTAAAAAATGCAAAAAGCGCAACAGGACTTGCCCATTGCGCTCTTGATCTGACTTCAAATGGATATCAGAAATAAACCAAGCTTCCACTATTCTTTATTTAAATCAAAACCTTGTTTTTTACGAATAAACGCTGGAACTTCTAAGTTTTGATTAGAAAATGGAGAGCTCAATACCTCACGCGCCATTTTGCGAGCTTCTTCCAAAGACTGCTGCTCATGATCTACGTTCATAGAAAGCTGCTCAGGTTGATTGTGCTTGTTCTTTAACTCTTGGCTTTCTTTAAAAGCACGCGCTTTTGCTAAAAGCATATCACGAGGAGAAACAGCTGTATCAGCAATTGGTGCAATCGGTGTTGCTTCAACTTCAGAATTAAACTCTGGGCTTGCTGCTGCCGCTGCATAAACAGCTTGCTGAGCTACTTCAACAGGAGCTACCGGAGCTTGCTGTTGAGGCTGAGTAAAATTTTGTTGCATCGTTTGAGCCGTTACTTGCACTGGTGGCATTTCTACTTGTTGAGTGTAATTCGCTACTTGTGATTGCACAGCCTGGATCGGTGGCAACTCAACAGGAGCTGCCATTGGTGCAACTGCTTGCTGAACTTGTGGCATAGCCATTTGTTGCTGCTGATTAGGATTCATCTGTGGCATTGCTGGCATCAGCGGCATTTGCGGAGCTTGAGGCATCATCTGAGAAAGAGATGGCGCCTGTGGAGCTTGTGGCATTTGTGGGTATGCAGGCATTTCCGGCATGCTTGGCATTTGAGGCATTACAGGGGCTTGCATTGCTGGAGCAGTAGGTGCCGCATAAACAGGTGCTGGTGCATGAGGATTTAAAAAGTTTTGCAATTGATTGATCTGATTCAAAGTATCAGTTGTCAACTTGCGATCTTGAGTTTCGAAACCAGTTGCTATAACTGTGACTCTCACTTCATCGCCAAGCTGATCATCAATAACTGCACCAAAGATGATTTCGGCATCTTCATGAGCTGCTTCAGTGATCAACATCGAAGCTTCGTTCACTTCAAGTAGAGATAGATCAGAACCACCAGTGACATTGATAATGATACCAGTTGCACCATCAATTTTAATATTTTCAAGAAGAGGAGAAGAGATAGCTGCTGTTGCTGCCTCAACTGCACGATTTTCTCCGCGTGCAGCTCCAGTTCCCATGATCGCCAAACCTTTTTGCTGCATCACTGTGCGGATATCAGCAAAGTCTAAGTTGATAAGACCACGGATATTGATCAAATCAGAAATACCTTTAACTGCTTGAAGAAGAACTTCATCAGCTTTTTTGAAGGTTTCTAATAGAGGAGTTTTATCTCCTGCAATAGTTAACAACTTCTGATTTGGAATAACAATGAGAGTGTCTACGTTTTCTTTTAGCTCTTGTAGACCGCCATCTGCGTGTTTAGAGCGGCGTTTTCCTTCAAAAATGAAAGGCTTTGTAACAACACCAATTGTAAGAGCACCTAATTCACGTGCAATTTTAGCAACTACGGGAGCGCCACCAGTACCTGTTCCACCGCCCATACCGGCAGTAACAAACACCATGTCTGCACCTTCGAGTTTTTCAACGATTTCATTGTACGATTCAATTGCCGCTCTACGACCGATATCAGGGTTTGCACCAGCACCGAGACCTTTTGTTAAATCAATGCCTAACTGAATTTTTGTAGAGGCTTTATTGGCATTGAGAGCTTGAATATCAGTGTTTGCAACAACAAACTCAACCCCAGTCATACCAGACTCGATCATTGTTGAAACCGCGTTACTTCCGCCGCCACCGACACCAACTACTTTTATATTTGCGCCAATACTAATGTTTTCTTCAAGCTCAAACATTTTTATCCCCCCAAAGCCTCTCATCTTGAGAAGCTCGACATAAATAAATTAAAAAATCTGATTGAATAAATCCTTAATTTTGCGAGTGACTCCCTCCAGAGACTCTCCAAAATTGATTTCACCATGAGGCTGTTGCATCAATGCTTCTTTATTTTCTTCAAAAGCATACAACAACAATCCCACAGCTGAGGCGTAATCCGCCGTTTTCACTACATCTGTTAATCCTCCAATATGAGAGGGAACTCCTCTGCGTACTGGAATATCAAAAATAAACTCGCCCATTTCAACAAGGCCATCAAGCTGGCTAGCTCCACCTGTTAGAACAATTCCCGATCCTAACATGGGCATCAAACCACTCATGCGCACATCATTTGCGATCAAATTTAAAGTTTCTTCTGCGCGCGCCTCGATCACATCAGCTAAGTCACGACGTGGAATCACACGCGGCTTGCGCCCACCAACACCATCGACTTCGATAGTCTCAGTTTCATTCACCATAGATGCCATGGCACAGCCATATTTCTTTTTAAGGCCTTCTGCTGCCACTTGTGGTGTTCTTAAACCGACGGCGACGTCATGAGTAAAGTGTGAACCACCCACTGGAATAACTGACGAATGAGCCACGCTGCCATTAGCAAAGTAAACTAAATTACAAGTGCCGCCACCCATGTCCACAACACAAACACCTAAGTTCTTTTCATCTTCAGAAAGAACTGCATAAGCAGACGCTAATTGGCCTAAGACTAGCCCAGAGATTTTTAATCCTGCTTTTTCTACGCAACGAACAGTGTTGTTAAGTGCAGTTTGGCTGCCTGTAACTATATGTACGGCAGCTTCGAGGCGAATACCTGACATGCCGATGGGATCTTGAATGCCATCTTGCCCGTCAACTTTAAATTCTCTTGGAAGAACATGAAGCACTTTGCGATCAGCAGGCACAGCTACTGCTTTTGCTGCCTCAATCACGCGCTCGATTTCAGAAGTGGTGACCTCTTTATTTTTAATGGCCACCATACCTTTTGAATCAAAAGAAGTGATATGAGTTCCTTGCACAGAAACCCAAACATCTGTTGCCGAATATCCCGACATCAACTCTGCTTCTTCTTTTGCTTTTTTGATTGATTCTGTAGTGGCCTCGATATTGACCACAACTCCGTGACGAATGCCTGTATTAGGAGCGGTACCTACGCCTGAAACTTCGACTTTGCCTTCTGGTGCAACAGTGCCAATAACAAAAGTTACTTTTGTTGAGCCAATGTCTAAGCCAGCTAATACCGGTGCTTTTGGTTTTATATTACTCATCCCTAAGTCCTTTGAAGAACTTCATGCTGTACACACTTCAGCGCCAAAATCATTTCGGCAGCTAATTAGTCGAATAAGACCTGACTGATTACCAGTCTTTGGTCATCCTCGACTAGACGTCCTGTATTTGAGCTTAGGGATCCTTACGCAACCTGACAAGAACTTTCTTAGAAAGATTCGCATCGATGACGCGAGCGTCAAATTGCTTCGTTTCGAGGTACTCGACAACTTTTGCAACTCTCGCTGCCCTGAGTGCGATTTGCTCATCACCCATTTTGACAACAGCACCAGATTTAGCAAGCGTCATCCAAAAACCTTCTTTAGGTTGGATTGTAATCTCTGAAACATCTTGGCGAGTGAAGGCGCCAGCAGTTGGTAGTTCACGCAGAACTTCGATGGCTTTTTTTCGTAACTCAGGATTCTTTTTGAACTCTTCACTAGGAGCCAGCACAACATCAGGAGAGTTTTTTGCGAGTACAGGTTTTAAAACTTTGCCTTGTTCAATCACTGGCAACAACTCACCTTTTGCACCCATCAAAAGAAGTTCAACCTCATACGGCTCCACCTGAACTACTAAAGTCTGCGGCCACTGGCGGCGCACATGATAACTCTTGATCCACTCTTTGCTCTCTAAAACTTGCGAAAGATTCTTAATCGAAATTGCCCAAAGGGAATGGCCACGAAAAGTTTTTAGATCCTGTGTGAGCTCCTTTTGGAGTGGAGGTAGAAAGTTAGCATGTGTTGGCATTTCTTTACTAACTTCAATTTTAATTTTTTCGACATTAAAAAAACCATTTTGCTCGAGATGATAAGCGGCAGCCACAAGAAGAGATGGTATCACAACGAGTCCCACAATAAGCTGCGCAAAATATTTCTTCAAAGAATCCCCCGCAAATCCATTTGCTGATCTCTTTACTATATCACTTACATAAAAATAATCTACCTAGCCTGAGAACTAGTCGGGCTTTTGTATTGCTAGGACTTTACGAATTTACCTCAAGCCTTAGCAGAAAGCAGCAGCTCTCCAAAACTTTATAGCTTAGCCAGCACTTCAATACCGAGCTTCCACCCATCGCCAGCGCCTAGAGTGATAAACACATCTCCCTCACGCAAGGACCCTACGAGTGATTTAATATTTTCTTCTGTTCGAGGGAAATACTGCACCTGAGAGTGTTTTGTCTCTTGAGTTAAGCGTTCAGAAGTGATTCCCGGAATTGGGCTCTCACCTGCCGCGTAGATATCACCCATATAAAGAACATCTGCTTGAGAAAACGCAGACAAAAAGTCATGCCAGCAATGCTCCGTGCGCGAATAACGGTGGGGCTGAAAGTAAACTACCAAACGCTGCGTTGGAAATTTCTCTCTAAATGCCTGAAGTACGGCCCGCACTTCTGTAGGATGGTGTCCATAGTCGTCATAAACTTTAACTCCGCGCGCTTCTCCTTTAAAGTGAAAGCGTCGATCCACACCCTGAAACTTTGCCAAGCCTCGCACACAAGTTTCAAAATCCACACCTGCCATCATGCCCGCAGCAATAGATGCCACCCCGTTGAGGGCATTATGTTTACCAGGAACTGACATTTTAAACTCTCCAAGCTTAGAGAGTTCTCCCGTATCACTCTGGCGTTGCCACAACTCATAGAGACTATTTTCGCCTTTGATGACTAGGTCATTATTTTCGTTAAAACCGTAGAAAGTAATTCGTTTGGGATAGTTCTCAAAAATAGTTCTAACATAAGGATCGTCACCACAAGCAATTGTCATCCCATAAAAAGGAACTCGCAATGCAAACTCCAAAAAAGCTCTCTGTAAGTTTTCAAAACTTTTAAAGTGATCTAAATGATCGGCATCGATATTTGTAATAATGGCAATTTCTGGAGAGAGTTTATTAAAACTACCATCGCTCTCATCTGCTTCAGCAATGAGCCAAGGGCCGTCCCCTAAAAGAGCTGTGGATTTAATAAGATCAAATCTCCCACCAACAGCAATGGTTGGCTTTAGATGAGCTTCTAAAAAAATCGCAGACGTCATTGAGGTCGTTGTTGTCTTGCCATGGGTCCCAGCCACAGCAACGCCGCGTTTGAGGCGCATAATTTCTGCTAGAGCTTCTGCACGCGGAATGAGAGGAATTCCCTTTTTTCGAGCTTCTGCAATTTCAGGATTAGTAAACTTGATAGCACTTGAATACACGACAACATCTGCATCACCTACTTGCTCAGCAGTATGCCCTTTAAAGGTTTTTACACCCAATTCAGAGAGTCGCTCGGTGTTGGCATTTTCATTCATATCACTACCTGTAACTTGCGCTCCCATATTATGGAGAATTTCCGCCAAGCCACACATACCGATGCCACCAACGCCGATAAAATGAAATTTAGAACTCTGCAGTTTCATGACAAGATTTCCTTTGCAATTGCTTCGGCTGCTTGAGGTACATAAAATGTGCGCAACTTTTGCGACATCGTCCGACGCATTTCAGGATTATTCTTAAGCCGCAATATATTTTCAATCAAGACATCAGGAGTTAAATCTTTTTGCAAAATCATAATGGCAGCCCCTGCATTCACCAAAGTTTCTGCATTTTTTTGCTGATGATCGTCAGCAAGGGGCAAGGGCACAATAATAGGCACTAAACCATAAGCTGCCACTTCGGCCAAAGAGCTAGCTCCTCCTCGACAAAATGCCACATCAGCCCACTGGTAGTAGTTGGGCATATCAAAGATAAACTCCTTAATATCCAACTCGCCCTTATAGTCTACATACTTGCTCTTGATTTCTTGATAGTCCAAACTTCCTGTCTGATGAACGATGGCAATGTCTTTAGCCCATTCTTGATTTTTAAGAAGAGCATTTTGCAGACAATAATTGAGCGTGCGCGCCCCAGAACTCCCCCCAAATGCCAAGAGTCTAAACTTGTGATTTTGAGTTTCATCTTTTGCCGCATGTTCAATTTCGGAACGAATGGGCATACCTGTACGAATCACCTGTTTGTTTTTTAAATGAGACTTAGCATCTTCAAAGACGACAAAACATTTATCCACAAAGCGAGAGAGCAAACGATTTGCCAAGCCAGGCATGGCATTAGGCTCCCAAACAGCAGACGGAAAGCCCACAAAACTCGCCGCCAAAACCATGGGCGCAGAAGCATAACCTCCCACTCCAATGACATACAAGGGCTTGAGCTGCCATAAAACCCGTATGGATTGAAAAATACCCACGGGGATTTTGAGAAGAGATTTTATCTTTTTTAAGAAGTTTCCTCTAAAATTTAACTTACCGCTCTCGATCAAAACCAGAGGATAACCTTCACGAGGAATAATTTTGGTTTCCATTCCCTCTTTGGTTCCCACAAAATGAATTTGAATTTCTGGGTCAAACTTCTGAAGGGCTTTGGCAATTGCTATTCCGGGATAGATATGGCCTCCCGTACCGCCACCAGCAATAACAATGTTCTTTTTGCCCATCTATCTAAACTCCACTCTTACCAGAATAGGAAGTGCGACTAAACTTTTTAACTAATCCATTAGACTCAAAGGAGTTCTCAATATTGAGAATGAGACCAAACAAAAAGCTCAACACTACCAATGAACTACCACCATAACTCATAAAGGGCAAAGTCAGACCTTTTGTCGGCAGTAAGCCCATGACCACACCTGAGTTGATAAAAACTGAAAAGGCAAAAGTCATAGCCAATCCAATACACAGGGCTCGCTTAAAAATAGATTCTGTTTTTAAACCAATCTGAAAAGCTCGCATAATCACAAAACCATAAATAGATAACAGAATCAGAACTCCCATAAAGCCTAACTCTTCTCCGAAGACAGCCAAAGTAAAGTCAGTGTGAGCTTCCGGAAGAAAGAATAACTTGCCTTGCCCTTCTCCCAAACCAACTCCAGTAAGTCCTCCACTGGAAAAACTCAACATCGATTGAATAACTTGAAAGCCTTTTTGCTCAGGATCAGCCCAAGGATCTAAAAAAGACTGAACTCGCGCCAAGGCATATTGGTGAGTCACAATGTAGGCTGCTGACACACTCACAATCGAGACTGCAGAAAGAATAATGTATTTCCACTGCAAGCCGAAGGCAAAGAGCAGAGCTACAGCCACTCCTAAAATAATCGCAAAGCTCCCAAAATCTCTTTGTTTGAGCAATACCACCAATGGTGCAAACGTAAAAAAAGCTAGCCAATGCCATTTAACTCTTTTGAGAAAGTTCTCTTGCCTTACAAGAAGTGAAGCAAAAAATAACGAGAAAGAAACTTTGAGCAATTCTGAGGGCTCAAAACGCAGACCAAAAGGCAACTGGATCCAGCGCAATGCCCCGCCTACTCTTACGCCAATGCTAGGGACAAAGGTAAAAAGCATCAATACAAAAGCAGCACCCCACAAGAGCCAGCCATGTTTTTCGATTTTTTCAAAAGGAATATGAATGGTGGTGATCATCACCCCAAGCGCTAAGACGGCAAAAAACAGTTGCCGCTTAAAAAAGAACAAACCATCCCCATAAGATTCTGTGGCAAACACATAACTAGAAGAGTAGACCTGAACAAGGCCAATACCCATAAGAGAAATAATCGCTAGAAATAGACTTGATGACAGATATCGTAACATTTGAGAACTCCTGATAAAATTTTAATCATAAGTTCTCTCTCGGTCCAGCAGAGGTACAAAACTGGACCTCTGCCATTCCATTATTTGAGGAGTCTTAACAATTACTGAACTTCTTCAGAAGCTGGGCCTTTTGCTGGCCTTGCAGGCTTGGGTGCCGGCTGGCTTTCACCGTTGTGTTTGCAACAAAAGAGAATACCGTTGTGATTCGAAGAATTTCTGAATTGAGTTAACGAAAGTGGCACTGAAGATTCGCATCTCTTTGCCGCACGCAAGTTCACTTCAACTTCAACGTCAGGGTAAACCTCACCGCTTACAAAATCACAGAAGTGTCCTGAGCTAGCTGCCGCTCGATCACGAGCTACTTGTCGCTCTTTAAGAGTACCCGAAGCACATGCCCCTAGAGCAAATGCAACAAAGACAAGACCAAAACCTTTTAACAAAGACATAACCCCTCCTTAGGATACTCTTAACTGAACTATCTAAATTTTTTAGCAATCTCTTTAAAGTAATTACCACGTTCTTCGTAGTTATCAAACATATCAAAAGACGAACACCCTGGAGAGAGCAAGACAGTATCGTTGATCCTAGACTTTTGGTAAGCAATGAGAACTGCTTCTTCAAAAGTACCAATCAAGAAAGTCTCAGAAAAATCTCCGAGGTCACGGTTGATACGCTCTTTAGCTTCACCAACTAAAATCAAAGTCTTAACTTTGCGCTTAACCGCATTACGAAGAGGTTCAAAATTCAAATTGGTATCTTTACCACCCATGATGAGAATGACGTTTTCATCAAAAGTATCAAGAGATCTCAAGACTGCATGAACGTTCGTAGCTTTAGAGTCATTGTAGAAAAAGACTCCACCCACTTTACGCACATACTCAATACGATGCGGAAGACCAGAGAAACTATCAATCACTGCCTGAATAGCTTCTTTTTTTGCACCATGCTCACGAGCTGTCAGAATAGCTGCCATGATGTTTTCTACATTGTGACGTCCACGCATTTTCATACCCTTGATAGAGTAGTACTCAATTTCAGGACCCGTGCGCACGCGAATCTCATCACCAATATTCACAGCACCACCGATATTCATAATTTGCGGTTCAAGAGCTGGCTTACGAGAGAAGTAAAAAATCTTACCTCTTTGTACAATAGGATCACGAGCTAGTTCCACAACTGCATTGTCATCAGCATTCAAAATCGAAGTGGTTCCCGCATTGGTATTTCTAAAGACACGACGTTTGGCGTTTACGTACTCTTCCATAGAGCGGTAACGATCCAAATGATTTTCTGCCAAGTTAGTAAATACAATATTAGTCGGATTAAACTGATCACAGTGCTCAAGCATAAATGAAGAAACTTCAGCAATCACAACCTGTGCTTTTTGGTCACTTAGAAGATAATCCACTAGCGGGCGACCGATAGCGCCCCCAACCCACGAGTTCACTCCAGATTCTTTTAAGAAAGACTCTGTCAAACGCGCCACTGTGGTCTTACCGTTAGTGCCAGTGATACCGACGATAGGCTCTTTGATAAACCATGAGCTAAACTCAAACTCACCGGTGATCTTCACACCTTGACTGCGAGCATATTCAAAAATCTTGAGGGAACCAGGGACACCCGGAGATAGGATGACTAATTCTTGCTGCAAAAATGTTTTTGGGCTGTGTGAGCCTAATTCAAACTTAGCAGGAACATCGCCCAACAATTCAAGCTGAGTCGAAAGCTCAGGCCGCGACTTGTGATCTGTAACTGTGACTTGTGCGCCATGCTTCACTAAGAACTTAGTTAAAGAAACTCCGGTTTTACCCAATCCAACAACTAGGATTTTTTTATCCTTTAATTCACTGACATCTTTAAACATATTTTACCTCAATTTTAAAGTCGCTAAGCTAAGCACCGCAAGCAAGATCGAAACGATCCAAAAACGAACTATAATTTTCGTCTCTGTCAGTCCTTTGAGCTCAAAGTGGTGATGAATGGGAGCCATCTTAAAAACTCGCTTTCCTGTGAGTTTAAAAGAAATAACTTGAGTGATAACAGAAAGAGCTTCGACAACAAAAACTCCTCCTAAAATGACCATTAACAATTCGTTTTTAGTGATGACGGCCATGGTCCCTAAAAAGCCACCTAAAGATAGAGAACCCACATCACCCATAAAAACTTGCGCAGGATAAGTATTAAACCATAAGAATCCCATACCAGCAGCCACGATTGTTGCAGCTACAGGAGTCAATTCACCGGCCCCTATGACATGAGGAATTTGCAAATAGTTAGCAATAGCAAAGTGACCTGCAACGTAAGCGAATAATCCCAAAGTTGTTGCTGAAATCATGACCGGAACGATCGCCAATCCATCAAGGCCATCAGTTAAGTTTACGGCATTAGCAGTACCCACAATGACTAATGACGAGAACACGATATAAAAATATCCCAAATCAAAAGTCAGATTTTTAAGAAAAGGAACCGCCACTGTCGTTGAAAGTCCAAAGTGATGCACAAGAACTGCAATGGTAAGACCTGAAATTAAAAACTCACCAGCAAGACGAATCTTTCCGGAGAGACCTTTGCTGTTCTTTTTAGAAACTTTTAACCAATCATCGATGTAACCGATAGCGCCAAAACCCCAAGTGATCACAAGTACTGCCCACACCAAAGGGTTAAACATATCCACCCACAACAAACACGGCACAAGAGTCGATAGTAAAATCAAACCTCCACCCATGGTAGGTGTGCCCGCCTTTTTCTTGTGTGTCTGAGGACCATCATCTCGAATCGACTGACCAAAATGTTTTTCTTGCAGACGACGAATAAAGTAAGGTCCCCACATCCAACACAGCAAAAATGCTGTAAAGAAGGAGATAAAAGTTCTTACTGTGATGTAGCGAAAAATATTAAAGACAGAGATCTGATCGGCTAAAGAGTAAAGCCATTGATAAAGCATGCTGTGATTTCCTCTTGGTTTAGGCTAGTTTTAAGTTCATAACACAAGTCCAGCACGCAAAGCAAGGGATAGTTTGTAACTATTTGAAATCTCATATTAATTTTAAAACTTTGCGAGCCTTCCAACTCCCCACTCTTTGCGCTTCTCCCCTCAGTCTCGTGAATTCAATTGTCCGAACAAAAAATCGAGTTTTCTGGGTAAAATCAGACTAAACAAACCAAAGCCAGGCCCCCAAGAATGTCATCGTCAAACTCTTAAACACTTAAAACACCCCTAAAGAGGTCTTTAAGTCGTATTGTTTTTGCATTTACTCACTTAACTGAAAAAGAGGAATCTATCATGAAGTCACAGGTTTCGATGGTCTTAGCGGGTTTGATTGTCTGGAGCGCATCCTTTGCACCTTCCAAATCTTTTTCTTCAGAAGTGGTGACCTTAAAGCAGGCTATTCAAGCTGGCCTCAGAAATAATCCACGCACACAGGCTAATTCTTTGAGATTGCAAGCTGCTTTTGAGCAAGTTGTAGCTGCTCGCCAATCTGCTTATCTTCCACGGGCCGAAATCGGCATGACCTCCAAGCTTAACGGTCAAAGGGAGACCACTCGCTATTTATCTGTAAATCTTAATCTCTTTAATGGCTTTGCAGACTACTACCGCATTAAAGCTCAAGAATGTAACTACAAGAGAACTGAAGCTGTTTACAATTCAACGAATGCCTTTATTCAAAATACCAGCGGTCAAATTGTTGGTCTTATTGTAGATAGCTATGTGGAACTAATTCGCAAAAGAGAGTCATTAAGCTTCTATCGCAAACTCAATGAGCGCATCGAGAAATCACTGCTTGTGGCAAAAAACGAAGCGCAAACCAATTCACTTTTAAATTTAAAAGACACCATTCTCATTTACATTGATGAACTTGAAAGCGAAATCGAGATTCAAGAAACAAACTATGAAGCTGCCGTCAATCAACCCGTTCCAGAAAGAATTACTTCTTTTGCAGAAACTCTGGCTAGCATCGACGTTCCGGGCACAGCTCAAGACTCATTTGCAATCAGCCTTGAAAAGAGTCCTGATATCTTGAGTGCTCGCTTAAATTTGGAATGTCTCAAGTACGCTTACCAAGCCAATCAGGCCAATCTCTACTCGGCGCGAGTTGATCTTAACTATTATAAAGAAAAAAGTTCTGCAGGCAGTTCCAGTAAAAACGATTCGGTACAAGTTCGTCTCAGTGTGCCCTTTGACTTAGGAGCTATTAATAGTCATTTAGCAGAAGCTAAAGAAATCAGCGCTGCCGAACTCGATCTAGATGGTGCCATTTCAGACGTGCAAAAAGATCTAAAGAATACTTATACCACACTTCGCAGCAGTGAAAGATCAATTCTCTCCTATGAAAGATCCTTTAGAAACAACGAAGAAAAAATTGAAAACTACATGGTGCGCTTGGATTCTCTCAACGTTACCCAAATAGATGATTTGATCTCTTTGCTCAGCAGCTCAATGTCCAATCGCTCCAATCTCAACTACTATTACATGCAAACCATCAATCTGAAGTATTCCATTCAGCGTAATATCGGCACTTTGTTTGAGACTAACTTTTTATAATTTTATTTAACTCACAGAGGAAATATGAACTTGAAAAAGACCTTCACAGTAGCTTTTTTCTTATTACTTGGTTGTTTACAACCTGCTGTAGCGGACTCCTCTAAAGATTTAAAAATCGACCTCCAGTGCCGTCATCAGGATCTACTCATGGAAGTTCATCTCGACTCAGAAGGGATTCTTGAGTGGCAAGTGCAAAGCGTGAGTGAATTGAATTTTTATTTTGTAGAGTCTGGGACTTTACAAATCGAAGAGGGCCCCAATGCCTATTCGGCCATTGGTGAAAAGACTGCGCTCGCCTTAAAGGGCCAGAGAGCAGCCTTGGTCTTTGAAAATAATCAGGCCCTTGTTTTTGATTGCTACTAACTCTTGGGGAGATCGACGTTGAGGCTACTCAAAAAGCGCTCAAGCTTCATACCACGAGAACCTTTAAAAACCACGAGATCTCCTGCACCAACTGCACTTCCCAATTGCTCAGCCAGGGCACCAGAGAACTCAGCCTGGGCTAGAATCTGACCTTTAAAAGATTCTGACTCTAAACCTTTTTTAAATTCCTGATGTGGTTTACCGATAAAAAATACCGTATCTAGTTTGGCCTTTGCTACTACTTGGCCCAGTTCAAAGTGCAAGGCTCCACTTTGTTCACCCATCTCTAACATCTCACCAAAAACTCCGACTTTCTTTTTAAAATCAGAAATACGACTGACATTTTCTAACAGAGCTTTCATACTGTCTGGATTAGCGTTGTAAGCATCAAAAACTATCTTTGCGCCCAAAGGAGAATTTAGCAGCTGATTGCGCCCCCAAGCGTTCTTACATTCACTCAGTCCCTGCCACACTTGCTCTGGGTTTAGGCCAATTGCCAAAGCCAAACTCGCTGCAGCCATGAGGTTGATAACATTATGAGCCCCAAACACCGGCACCGCTACTGTTTGCGCTTTTCCTTGAATAACACCTTCGATTTCAAGACTTTCTAAATTTAAGGTTTTAATTTGCAATTGAACATCAGCTTGCTTGGAGCTGTCTGATGAAAATGTCACGACAGATCTTTTACCATCTTGATGACGCTGGCACATTCCAAAAGTATGAATATTGTCGAGATTAAAAACAAATTTGGCTGTGGGTTTTGCAGCAACATAGATTTCTTCTTTAGCTGCCGCAATTTTTTCTACAGTGCCAAAATGCTCAATATGAGCTCGCCCCACAGTCGTACACACCACCACATCGGCTTCGACCATAGAAGACAACTGCGTGATTTCACCAGCGTGATTCATACCCATTTCGATGACAGCAACTTCGGCAGTACTTGGGATCTGCAATAAAGTAAACGGAACACCCCAATGATTGTTAAAAGAACCTTTGTTGTAGTGCACGTGACAGAATTTTCCGGCAACAGCCGCCGTAAATTCTTTACAGGTAGTTTTGCCATTCGAACCAGTAATGCCAATGACTTTTCCTTTGAACTGACGGCGCGCCCACCTGCCCAAGGCTTGCAAAGCTAATAGAGTGTCTGGCACTTCAATGATAGTAGCCGCCTGAGATTGCAGTTCGGGAGTCAATTTTTTGTGAGTTAAAATACCAGAAGCTCCTTTTTCCAAAGCTGCTGCAATAAAATCGTGAGCGTCAAAAGCCTCTCCAACCAAAGCAATAAAAAGGTTACCACTGAGATCCAAACGAGTGTCTGTACCAATTGCTTTAAAGTTTTGTGCTTCAGCCTTTACTATTTTGTAGGTAATTTGACTTTGCTCTAACGCCTCTTGGATTTGTGCCAAGCTGATTTGTCTCATTCTAGTCCCCTAAGTTTTTTTTGGCTTCAAGATAATCACTAAAGAATTTCTTTTCACTACCAATGATTTGATAGTCTTCATGGCCCTTGCCCGCTATTAAAATCACATCTTCAGGTTGAGCCAAATTCATTACTTTTTGAATGGCTACGCTGCGGTCACCTTCTTGTGTAACTTTCTCAGATTTAGGATCTGAAAAACCTGCCAGTATATCCTTGATAATATCTGCGGGATTTTCGGTGCGAGGGTTATCTGAAGTCACCATCACAAAATCAGATAACTTCTCTGCGATCTGGGCCATCAAAGGACGCTTGCCTTTATCACGATCTCCCCCACAACCAAAAACTGTCCAAATTTTATTACTAGCCCCCCTCAGCGATCGCACTTTACGAATTGAGTTGAGTACGTTTTCTAACGCATCGGGAGTGTGGGCATAATCAACAAAAACTGGACGCTGTTGATTGTTTTGCACCCACTGCAATCTTCCTGGGACGCCATTGAAGGATTGCACTGCTTGTTGCAACTCACTCCAGGACTGACCAAAATGATGACAGCAGACTAAAGCTCCAACAATATTGAGCACATTGTGCTCACCGATCATGGGTAACTTAAAATCAATAATTTCATTTTTATACTTTAACTGAAATTCAGTGTGCGTAAAATTTGATGATCCCAAAACAATTTGAAACTCATTCTCTGGTTTAAAACCAAAGTACTTTGTGGGGGCTGACTTTATTTTAGAAATTTTTTGTCCCCATTCATCATCACCATTAATCACAGCCAATTTATTCTTCTTTGGAGACTTCTCTAAGAGATCTGAGAATAATAATGCTTTTGCTAAAAAATAAGCTTCCATAGAGGCGTGATAGTCTAAATGATCTCGAGTCAGATTGGTAAAAATAGCTGCATCAAAGTCCACACTATTAGCACGTTTTTGATCTAAAGCATGGCTTGAGACTTCCATCGCCACGGCTTTTGCTCCTAATTGTACAAATTCTTGCAATCTTTTTTGCAAGTTCAGTGGATCGGGAGTGGTCATTTGCGATTCCCAAACATGAGTCAAATAATGATGATTGATGGTTCCAATCACGCCCGTGTTTTTTTGACCCGCATTAAAAAGATGCTCCAGCATATAACTTGTTGAAGTTTTGCCATTGGTCCCCGTGATTCCGACACACAACATTTTTTGCGAGGGGGCTTGGTAAAAACGACTCGCCAGCAGATCTAATGTTTGGCGTGAATCCTGAACTTGTATTTGCAATGAATCTTTTGGCACATTCGAACTTTTATTTTGCACGACAAAGATTTGAGCTCCACCTTGCAGTGCTTGTGGAATAAAACTATGCCCATCTACTTTAGTACCAGGAATGGCAATAAAAAGAGCTCCGGCTTTGGCTTGACGAGCATCCTGAACCACACTCAAAACCTCGTAGTTTTGCCACTCATTTGGGATTTCTGCGATGCCATTAAAAAGATCTTGTAGCCTCATGGAATACATACTATCTGTTAGGGACATATGAGACAACTTGGAAAGATTCAATGCCTAGAAGTATTAAATGACGAAGACGCTCCGTGGATAATTCTTTTTCATGGATATGGAGCCGATGCTTCAGATCTCTTTTCTCTCCATGAGTACATCCAAACACAGAAAGAGTTTAATTGGCTTTTTCCACAAGGCATTTTAGAAGTGCCCATTGGGATGGGATGGACTGGAAGAGCCTGGTGGAATATCAACATGCAAGCCATCGAAGAAGCTGCTAGCCGCGGAGAAACTCGCGACATGAGCCAAGAAAAACCAGCTGGCTTAGAAAAAGCAGAAAATCTGGCACTAGAAATGATCCGTCAACTTAAAGTGCCTTGGGAAAAAATCATCTTAGGTGGTTTCTCGCAAGGAGCGATGCTAGCAACTCAGCTCTACCTCAAAGCTCCCACTCACCCTGCGGGCTTGGTCATTCTATCGGGCACTCTCTTAAACCAAGAAGAGTGGAAAGGTGCCGTTACTCAGCGCCAGGGTCAGCCTTTTTTTATGAGTCACGGAACTCAAGATTCTATTTTAGGGATCAAACAAGCTCAGCAGTTAGAGTCTCTGCTGACCATGGGAGGCCTTAAAGGCAGTCTTCTCAGCTTCCGTGGTGGTCACGAAATTCCAGTGCCCGTGTTGAGAGGCGTGAGTCAGTATTTAGATAAACTTTCACTCTAGAATAACAGTCACTTCTCCCTCTTGAGGAAGCTCGCTTCCCACTGGAGGGAAAACCTCAGTCACAACACCACTCCCTTTAAATTGCACTTTGACATCTTGGCCAATAAATTTCTTGAGAGCTTCACGCGTGGTCAGCCCTAGAATATTAGGCACTGCTTCTAAACGTTCTGGCGCTTCTTGCACTTTAAGTTGTTTGACTCTCGGGTGATCTGCTAAATCTTGTTTCAGATAAGAGCGATCTGGAACTACCATGGGAGCTACGCCTGCTTTTCTAACTGCATAACTTGCCAAACGAGAAAAAATGGGTGCTGCTACTTTTGAGCCATAATACGCTTTTTTAGGCGAGTCCACAGCGACATAAATCACAAACTTAGGATCATTTGCGGGGATAAACCCAGCAAAACTTGAAATGTAAGCTCCTGGCAAATAACCTCTGCCGTTAGGATTTACTTTTTGTGCTGTGCCCGTCTTACCACCGACTAAATACCCATCCACTCGCGCATTAGTTCCTGTTGAACCCTTGCCTGTAGCGGCAGTCAGAATCAAACGCATCTGGTGAGCTTGTTCAGGAGAAAGCACTCTTCTTATAGGTTTTGGTTCAAAATGAGTGGTCTCACCAGTTTCGCCACTCCGGCGCGCCGAAACAATATAGGGCGTATTTAGAATACCGCCGTTAGCTATAGCTGCGTAGGCATTTGCCACTTGCAAAGGAGTTCCCGTAACACCGTGACCAAATGAAATATTACTTAACAAATGTTGGCGCCAAGGCAAGTTGTGCAAAATCCCACGAGATTCTCCCGGAAGATCCACACCAGATCTTGCGCCAAAACCAAAATCTACTAAACCTTGACGAAGTTTTTCGGCACCTAACTGGAAGGCAATTTTTGTAGTTCCCACATTGGAAGAAACTGCCAAGATTTCAGAAACTGTTAAATAACCAAATTTCTCGTAAGACTCCGCCTCACGAATAATTCTATCACCGACTCGGAAACTACCATTTTCACAAAAGAATTTGCTGTTGGGCTTAACCATATTCTCTCGAATAGCCGAAGCAATGACAAAAGTCTTCATGGTTGAGCCTTGTTCAAAAGAATCCGTCACTGTGCGATTTCGTCTTACAGAAGCTGGAGCTGTTTTAGCTTTGTTTAAGTCAAAAAGAGGAGCTGAAGCCAATGCTAAAATTTGTGAGGTCTTAGCATCTAAGATAATTCCCACTGCTGATTCTGCTTCAAAACCATCCACTGCCGACTTTAACTCACCTTCAAGTGCATACTGCAACTCAGTATCTATCGTAAGCTGAAGATCATCTCCATCTGGGGTTTCAGTAAACATCAACCCGTCATATATAAGAGGACGTCCACGCGCATCTCTGCGAACTGTAACTTTTTTTGTATTACCCTTGAGATAGCTGTCGTACTTTTTTTCTATCCCTTCAAGGCCCTGACCTTCTAAACCGGTAAATCCCATTGTTTGCGATAAGAGGGACTCATTGGGGTAAACTCGCTTCCATTCTTCAACAAGAGCTAAACCACGAATTTTTAAACTTCGAATTTTATCGGCTCGCTCTTGATCCAACATTCTTTGTAGCCAAACAAAGCGCTTTTTGCCGTCCTTAATTTTTTGAAATACAGAAGTGTGTGACTGACCAATAATTTTAGCAACTTGACGAGCTGTTTGTTTTTTGTTCTCAATCACTTTGGGATCTGCATAGAGAGAATAAACCGTTGCTGACATCGCCAGATCACGCCCCTCACGATCTAGAATGGCTCCGCGACGTGGAGGCAAAGTCACCACTGACTCGAATTGACGTGATTTTAAGGCCTTGAGGCGATCACTAGGAATAAATTGTAAATAACCAGCGCGCACTAACAAAACACCCCATAAAATCATGAGGGCCGAAAATAAAAATACAATTCTCGATTTCACTGAAAGAAGCCTCGACTAGAAGTTTCTGCAGAGGCAATAACAGGCCCCGACAAATGAATGATTTGTTCAGACTGAATTTTTTTAAGTGTAAACTTAGCGTGTGCCATACTCTCCAGTAATTGTGGACGAGTGACCTTAGCTAACATGATTTCTTTGGTGCGTTTTGCCTCGTTTACTTTTTTAAACTCACGAGTCATCTTGAGAACTTGATAACCAATGCGTCTTTCCTCCATCTGCAAAAACACAATGGCAAAAAGTGAAGAGATAATAATTAAAACACTAAGAAATGGTTTTATGTTTTGGATACTTTCTCGGCTCATCCTGAGCACCCCTCTCAAAAATTCTTAATTTTGCAGATCGTGATCGTGGATTCTTATCGCACTCTTCCTGAGTGGGCACGATCACCTTCTTAGTAACAGGATAACCCATTTCTTTAGAATCCTTGAACAAATTTTTTACAATACGGTCCTCGAGGGAGTGAAAACTAATAATAACTAATCTCCCCCCCATCGTCAGTGCTTTCATCAACTTGGGAATGGCAGCAGCAATTACATCTAACTCCGAGTTCACAGCTAGACGAAGGGCCATAAAATATTGGGTTGCTGGATGTTTCCCTTTTACTCTCCAGCCATCAACTCTTTCGATAAGCCCCGCAAGTTGTTTGGTGCTTTGGAAGGCCTTGGTTTTACGATCATGACAAATAGCTCTTACTACACGAAAAGGAGAGTAAATCTCTCCAAAGTCTTTAAAAATCTTTATCAACTCTTCTTCGCTTGCCGTGTTGATGATGTACTCTGCGTTGACTGTTTGGCTTTGATCCATCCGCATGTCCAAAGGTCCATCGTGATAAAAACTAAAGCCGCGCTCGGCCTGATCCAATTGTGGTGAAGACACACCTAAATCTAAAAGGATCATGTCGAACTCACCTTCAACCTCAGGGTTAAATTCAGAAAAATTAGAGTGAATGACTTTTAAGTCACCTTTATTGATTAACTCAGAAAACTTTTCGTTTGCGTGCTGAATTGCCGTTTGATCTTGATCGTAGACCACAGCTTTAAGATGAGGCGCTTGTGCTCGAATTAACTGAAAATGTCCCCCTCGACCAAAAGTGCCATCGAGGTATCGTAACTGCGGGCGAGTATAAAGAGGTGCAAAAGCCTCAATCACTTCGTTTATTAAAACCGGATAATGTTCTGGGGATAACTCGACGTTGGTGTTAGACAAGAAACGGCTCCTTAGTACTTTTCTCAAAGTAGGTTACAAAAGTATTGTGGGTCAAGACCGATTCGTTTAGGCTAAAATAAAGGGATCCTTATGTTAATAAATTGCCCCAAGTGTGGCTTCAGCCAGCCACAGGACAAATACTGTGCACAGTGTGGTGTGGATATGGAATCCTACCAAGCGCAGTCTAGTAAGCAGGGGCCAAGTTTTTTTAAGAATCCAATTCTCCAAGTTATTCTTTTTATCGTCGTAGTCGGCGCTGGCCTCACCTACCTTTACCGACAAGATCAAAGCCAGCTGCAAAATCGTGTTAGTTTCTTGCAAGGCAATACTCAGATTTCTTCTTCTGCTACACCTGAATCTGCAGATTTTAATACCAACTCGACCCCAGAGTCTTTTGCTACAGAGACCAGTGATGACAAAGCCGAACCTCAAGAAGCAAGTGCAGAATCTAGCCTCATTGAAGCCATGGCAGAAAAGAATTCAGAGTTAGCTTCCAAAAAAGCCCCTGAAAGCACCAACGACAAAAAAGAATCTCACCAGCCGGCTTCTATCAGTGGGAAAAAACTCTTACTGACTTATGCCGAAATTAGCCGCACGAGCTTAGCAAAGTTATTTGAAGAAGCTCAAGAGCGTGGCGAATACGCAGACTTCAATGATTATGTCACTGGCGCCATTGAAGATTATAACTCTAAATCCAGTAGCTATTTCCTCAAAGTTCATCACCGCGAAACTATCCCCCTAAAAAATAACAGCGCCACTTGGTTTCATGGACTTAAAGACTTTTCTGAAGAAGGACTGCGCGTTGGCTACTCTGGATATGCCACAGCAACCACTGTCAACGACAACAACATTCGCCTTAACCTAGAAATTCTGCGCAGTTGGCGCGAAATGGGTGCTTCTGGTGGTACCTTTGCGCAAAGGGAATATCCTTTACAAGCAGAAATCCAACCCAACACAGCACTCTTTATGACCGGCCTCATGCCACGGAACAGTAATCTTGAAGATCAAAGTCAAAACTTGACTTCTCTGCCAATGTTTAAAATTCTCAACTCTGAAGAGTTTCAGAATCGCAATAGCGATTTTGTACTTATAATCGAAATTCAAAATTAAAGTAGAGACTCATGACTCATTTATATGGCCCCAAGGTTCACTGGATCCACGAACCCATTTCCTTTGGTATGCTGGCTGAACTTTGCCAATCTAAAACCTTTCAACCACAGATCAATCGCATAGTTGAACTTCTCTACCGCCAACTGATTACAGT
>JBKHVM010000015.1:0-5281 GCA_046570065.1 Bdellovibrionia bacterium | reverse complement strand
ACCACAGAAAGCTTTGCCACCCCAACACGTATGAAGGACTATCACCCCGAAGCTGTTATTTCGGGAACTCGCATTGCTCATGACAATAAAGCTATTGTCGTCAACTTAGCCCGCGCCGGAACATTTCCTAGTCATATTTGTTATGATTTTCTCCATAATTTTTTACCGCCAGAAAATGTACGCCAAGATCATATCTTTGCGTCGCGAGCCACTGACAACTCCATGAATGTTATTGGCACCGACTTAAGTGCAGCTAAAATTGGTGGTGATGTCGTTAACTCTACCGTATTCTTTCCAGATCCTATGGGCGCAACGGGCAACACTATTGTTTCTGCGTTAGAACATTACAAAAAAAACCTCAAAGGTCCTGCTCGTCGCTATATCGCACTTCACCTCATCGTCACTCCGGAGTATCTTAAGAAAGTAAACACTGCACACCCTGATTTAGAGATCTACACATTTCGCGTAGATCGCGGGTTGAGCTCCCCAGATGTTCTGAATTCTCCTTACGGAAAATATTGGGACCAAGAAAAAGGACTCAACGAAAAGGGCTATATCGTCCCTGGTGGCGGTGGTTTTGGCGAAATTATGAACAATTCATTTGTGTAAATTTTAAGGAGATAAAATGACAAGCTTAACATTACAACCCTACCTCACCGAAGATCAGATTCAGAAAAAAGTTAGCGAAATCGGCAAAGCTTTGTCAGACAAATACAGAGGCAAAAAAGTAACTGCCATTTGTGTCCTTAAAGGTTCTTTTATGTTTTATTCTGATCTTATTCGCCAAATAGACACAGACATCACTTGTGAATTTTTTGGCGTGGCAAGCTATCATGGTGGCACGAGCTCTTCTGGGGAGGTTAAAGTTACTTTAGATTTAGCCCAACCCGTTGAAGATCGCCATGTGATCTTAGTAGAAGACATCGTTGATACGGGATTAACTATGAATTATCTCATCAACTCTATCAAAGCTCGTAAGCCAGCTAGCCTCACCACGGTAGCACTCTTAGAAAAGCCTGAGGCTTTAAAAGTTCCCTGCCATTTAGATTATGTTGGTTTTAAAATCACAAACGAGTTTGTGGTAGGTTATGGCTTAGACTATCAAGGCTTTTACCGCAACCTTCCTTACATTGCTCAAGTTCAGAATTTTCAGTAAGTCACAGCAAACAAAGCGCTGCGACTTCAATCATTTCATAAAAAAAGGTCTGCACTGCAGACCTTTTTTTATTTTAAGTAAATTATTTTAATTGAACTAAAAGATGCTGTTTGAAGCTTTCTGCTTCTTCTTCTTCTGGGTGGAAAGTCATAACTTCTTGCTCACCATTGGCTTTTACCATTAGCGCCGCCTGCACTCCATCAATACACACATCTAAACAGCTCGAGGTCATCACGCGAATCTTGTGTTGCACACCAAGAGTTTGCATATGCCTCTTGAGATTCATTTTTAGATTTTCAGCAGCATTTCCTTCTAGCTTTAGACTTTCTGGCGCAATTGCTTTGTGGCACTTAGTACAAATAAAAACAGCCACATCACTCCATGGTAGTTCTTCTTCGCGTTTCATCTTAATCTCCCAACTTAATTTTCTTCTCGAGTACTTTACCTAGGGCTGACCGGGGAATTTCATCTACATAATAAATTTCTCTAATTTTGGCCACCGGCAGAACTCGGCTTTTATAATTATCAGCAATTTGTTTTGCTCGTAACTCATTTTTATTTGTTGTAACCAAAATAATAATAGCACCACTGCGCTCATCTTCTTGTGCCATCAAATGATACTCTTGGGCGTTTTCACCCAAGACTAGCAAACTTTCAGAAAGTTTCTCGCGCAAGTAACTCAAGTTTAAAGACTCTCCTGAGATCTTAACAAAATCACCTTTTCTGCCCAAGACGCTTAAATGACCTTGAGAGATTTGAACACTATCCTCCAATTCAAATCTTTTCTTTTGATCTTTTGGATCCCAGAATTTTTTGACTCCATTCAGAACTTGCCCATAACCAGTCAACAGACTCTTAGACCGTAAAAATACCTTTTCATCCTCAATCTCAAAACTCACATGATTTAGAATTTTCATTTCCGGAAAGCTCTGCTCTCCGAGCGAAGCCAAAGTTGCTGTGGCTATTTGCGAACAGCACTCAGTCATTCCATAACTAGGCAAAAGTGGCCAACCCAAACTACGGGCTTTTTCATAAAGACTAACTTCTAAGCGCCCGCCACCAACCAGTACAGCTCGCAAAGAGCGAGGCGCCATCAATCCAGCTTGCAAAAGATCATAGACTTGGGTGGGCACAAGACTCGTCAGTGTCGCCCTAGTGCTCGTAATGTCTTCTACGAACTGGTGAGAGGACCATTTGTAGTTAGCACCTTCCATTGGGGAAATGACCTTATTTCCTAACAAATAAGCACGAAGCCAAATGCCTAAACCTCCAACGTGAAATGCCGGCAGAGTATTGTACCACAAATCTTGTTGGCTTACTTGCAAGTGCTCATTAACTGCTGCGGCTGAAGTGAGAAGAGCTTCTTGCGATAAAAAGACCAGTTTACTTGAGCTACCAGGTAATTGCGTGCTCCCAGAGGTAGCAAGCACAACATGATGTTTAAGGGAGTGTTGAGATAAAATATCTTCTGCTAACTGAGTCAACTCAAGACTCTCAGTAGATGGCAAAAGTGGATTGAGGAGAATTTGATTTTCTGAAAAATTGCAGACTATAAGTTGAGCCATTGCGCTTTAGCTAAGAGATTATCAAAGCCAACTCCTGTGCCTGTTACTCTTTTAAAATAGGGACCTGAACAATCTATTTGTGCAGAGTATTCATCTAACTGATAGAGTGCGTGTGTCATACATCCCGCTTCTAACATGACCTCAGGATAGTCTCTTTGTAGCTCCATAGCCACCCCTACAGCATGAATCACTCCCACCGGATGATCCATGTAAGAAGTCACTGCAATTTTTAAATTAAAATTCTGTGCCCACTTTAAATATGTATTCACATCACACTTTGCTGGCTTGAGAACTAAAGTTCCAAAGGGCAGAGGTTCAGTCTCTTGGCTCCAGTCCACAGCATGCACTTCATTGTCCATGGCCAGCGGTAACATCTGAGATGCCTGCATCCATTGCTCGTAGTTGTAACGAAAGGGATCTTCAACATACTCAATAGAGGCACGCGCTAAAGGAGTGAGCTTGTTGTAAAATTTTTCAAATATTTTAAGAGAGCCAACACTGTTAAAATCTAAACGCACTTGAAAGTTTGCTGAAGCCAAACGCGCAATAAACTCAATTTCACTATCAAGATTCATCCCAACTTTAAGCTTAACCGTATTGAACTTTTGTTGCTTAATTTCATCTACCAATCCATCAGGGGCCGAAAGGTAATCTGTCAAAATATAATTATTTATGACTTTAATGCCTTCATCAAAAATACTCTTACCAGCTTGTCGCAAATGTGAATCACGATTGGCCAACCACAGACTCTGCTCGAGCTGATAACTGAGGCGCCCTGCTTTGAGATCCTGCAACTGCTCACTGAGATTTTTATCACCCAGTTCTTCCCAAGGATGCAAATCTGAGTAGCCAATGCGCCCATCAGGCCAAGTCACTTTAAGCAAGACCCCCTGCCTTGTCTTAGCCACTCCCCCTTGAGCTGCATTAAGCACCGTGCGTGGCCTAAGTGTGTAGGGAGAGTATTGAATAATCATTTCAGCCAAACTCCCACTGACCAGGTGAGGCCAAAGAGAAGATGAAGCCCTGCGGACATTCCTAAAAATTTATTATAAATAACACCAGGCTCGTTTTTGTAGACGCCCTTAATAATCTTTTCACCTAACCATACCGTAAACAGAGGTAGTATTGCCGCCATCTCCCAGCCTTTTTGGTACCAATAGAAATTAAGTAAAAATGGCAATAGAACCAAAACGGCAATTTCAAAGCGCGCTCCTTTTGGGCCCAAACGTACAGCTAAAGTGCGCTTATTCACTTCTCTATCACCATCAATATCACGCAAGTTATTGATCGCAATCAAAACCGCAGAAAGTAAACCGATCTGCAATCCTAAAACAAAAACATCTAGATGCCACTGCCCTACATGCAGAAAGTACATTCCGCCAACAGCCAATAAACCAAAAAATAAAATAACAAATAGATCACCGAGTCCACGATAAGCCAGTGGAAAAGGACCAGCAGTGTATGCATAACCCATCAAGACCGAAACTAAACCGATGGCAACAATGACAGTTCCTCCTTGAAGCACCAAAGGAATTCCCGCAAGAACGGCTAATGCAAAAAAAACAGAAGCTAAAATCATCACCTGCTTTGCCGACAAAATTCCTGCTTGCGTGATCCTCTGAGGCCCTAGTCTCTTTTCGGTGTCAGCACCTTTCTTAAAGTCTACAGCATCATTTACGAGGTTCGTTCCAATCTGAATGCAAAAGGCGGAGAGCAGAGCATAAGTCAACATTGCCCACGAAAAGCCCCCAGTGTGCTTATAAGCTAAGGCAGACGCAGCAAGACAGGGCACCAAAGCTGCTGTGAGAGTTTTGGGGCGAAAAGCCAAAAATATACTCAATAATAAATCTTTAGACCGATGATTTTGCACTGCGCATTCCCCTAGAAGTACTCAAAATCTAGCAGATTTTAGGTATAGTCACCAAATGCTTTTTAGGAGGACATTGAAATGACAGTATTTTTAGGTGCCAGTATGTTGATCCTCGGCGCTCTGATGGGAGCGGGCATAACTTTTTATCGGCAAAAATACGCTCATCTGCAAGAAATGAGTGAACTCAAATCACAATTGGATGCATTACAAGTTCGCTATGAAGTGCTTCTTCAAAATTACAATGAGTCGAACGAGGACCATAAAAAGCAACTGCAAAAAATGGAAATTCAATTCGAGAATTTAGCGCAAAAAATCTTCGAAGAAAAATCGATTAAATTTACAGAACAAAATCAAAAAAATATTTCACAAGTATTAGAGCCGATCAAAGACAAGCTCAAAGAATTTCAACAAAAAATTGAAATGACATACTCACAAGAGCAAAACGAAAGAGGCTTTCTTAGAGGCGAAATCAGCAAGTTGATTGAACTCAATCAAACGATGTCTAGTGAAGCTAGAAATCTAACCCGCGCCTTAAAGGGCGAAAATAAAACTCAAGGAAATTGGGGGGAACTGATTTTAGAGAATATTCTAGAGAGATCAGGCCTACGCCGAGATGAAGAGTATATCGTGCAAGGTACTGGCTTAGACCTCGCAAACGACGAAGGAAAATTTATTCAACCTGATGTTATT